>JAQXRL010000109.1 GCA_029218505.1 Eubacteriales bacterium
CCACGTTATTGCGGGCGTCTGCGTAGGAAATGGGTTCGAAGTCTCCGCCTGTAATGGAGGAAATGGCGTCGTCTACGCCTTCCTGAACCTGCTCGCTCATGTTGCTGGTGCCGTCGCTGAGCGCATATACGCCGCCCTTGAGCCGATCCGCGCCGGAGGAGAGAGAGCTTGCGCCGTCCAGCAGCGTATCCGCGCCGGTGGCAAGCGCGTCTACGCCGTCATCCACGCTGGAGATGCCGACGCTGAGCAGGGTAAAATTGGTCTGCAATTCGCCGATGCCGCTGTCAAGCGCCTGAATGCCCGCGTCCATTTGGCAAATCATCGCGCAGAACGCGTCTATCAGGCCGTCGCCGGAACTCGCGCCGCCCGCTTCCATTTCCTCCAACAGAGCGAGAATCGATTGCAGAGAGGATTTGATCTCCGCCAGATCCGAGAGCGACGCGGATATTTTCCTGTCCAGTTCGTAGAGAGGATCGACCAGAGAGGCGGACAGCGCGCAGTTTTCTTCCGCGCAGGACTGGATGCGTTCCAGATTTTCGTTGGCTGCTTCCGCAAGGTCCAAAACCCGGTTCAATGCCGCGATTTCAGAAGCAAGATGTGTGCTAACATCGGAATTTTCAGAGGCTCGGGACAACAGCGTGCGCAAGATGGACAGATCCGGGTCGGAAAAGGCCGCCTGCGAAAGCATGTCGCATAGCTCTTGGGCCTTGGCTTCAAAGGACTCCGCGGTGGAAATCAACGAGGATAGCGCTTCCTGCAGCTTCAACAGCGCGCTTTCCTGACAGGACGCCGTTTGCAGCATGGCGTTGCACAGCGCTCGCAGTTCCGAAATGGACATTTGCGGGTGCCCTCGGTCTTTTCGGAAAAGCTGTCGGCGGCGGAAACGATTTGCGCCGATGCAGCGGCCAACTCGGCAGATCCGGCCTTGGCCTCGTCCAGTCCGGCGGAAAATTGTGCCGCGCCGCTGACAAGGCTGTCCGCGCCCTCTGCCAGCGTCATGGCGCCGCCCTGCAATTCGGACGCGCCGCCTTTCAGACTGGACGCGCCGTTGGCCAGCTGGTAGGAACTGCTGCTGAGTTGGGAAACGCCGGAATGCAGTTCGCCCAGCTTTTCGTCAATTTCGCTGGTGTCGATGTTCACGTCCATGCCCAACGGCACGCCGTTGATGCTGATGTCCGCCATGGAGAAGTCCGTTACCTCTGCGGTGACGGTGTAGGCGACGTCCGTACTGGGCAGTATTACATAGGTCAGCAGGCGATCCGTGCCGGAATTGGCAATGGTGGCCCCTTCGGCGGTGATCTTGCTGCAACGTTCGCCGTCCAGCGTGACGGTCATGTTCAGCGCGTAGTGTTCGTAGAAGCCGGACAAATCCTCGCTTCCCTTGCCGATGGTAATTTGCATCTCCAGCGCGCCGCTGCAGCCGCTGAGATCCTCTGCGCGAGCGGGCGCGCCGTTGAGCGCATAGCGTACCTGGAAACACCAGGGCAGGGCGGCGGAGATGGGATCGCCCTGATAGAACAGCGTGCCTGCCGGCACCGTCAGGCGCACGGAATCGATATTCCGTTCCAAGGGCGAGGTGTCGCTCAGGTTGGTGACTTTATCGTAACTTCCATAGTCCACGATCATTTCCGCATTGGAGGACTCGAAGCGGTTGACGATATAAACGGCGTCCAAATCGCCGCCGGAGCGTAGGTTTACATAGACGATTTCGTTTTTCTCCGCGGCCATGGCGGCGGGAGCGAGCAATCCGCCGATCATCAGATAGACAGTCAGCAGCGTTGCAATCCATTTCTTCATTATTTTTCACCTCGTCTGATCAATTTTGTTGTCATGGGCTTCCATCCACTGCAACGCGGAACGGCAGAGGCGCTGCGCCTCCTTCAACATTTCAATTTCCCGGCGCAGTTGTTCGTTTTCCTTTCGCAGCTGTTCCAGAGAGCCGGCTTCGGCAGAAGCCGCGGGCGTTTCATGCGCATCAGCGGTTTCGTGGGTCCCGGCGGAAGTCCTGGCCGTGGGCACGGCGGGATTTGCCGTCGCTTCGATTGCGTTGGACGTTTCGGAATTTTCGGGTGCATCGGGCGCTTCGCGTCCTTCGCCGGGAACCTTCACCAGGGCCGCTTTTCCGGCCCGAAGATTTGCAGGGGCGAGTTTCAGCACCATGGAGGTGCGGCGAATCGGTCCGTCCAGCAGATACAGCAGACCAGGCAACATAAAGAGCACGATGATGAGCGAGCACAGCGTACTCCCGAAGGTCGGATGCACCCATTGCTTGCGCTGGAAGAAGCCTGCGGTCTTGCCGCCGGCGAATGGGAAGGCCGGATGTTCCGCCGCGACGAGATCACCCGAGACGAAAGCAACGCCTGGCGCTGCAATGATCCCGACGATGCCGGTAAACCCGCCTACAACGCCGTCAAGCCGGGTGAGATTTGCGCCGGAGAAGCAAGTCTCCTTGCTGAAGGCGGCGACTGCGCCCGGGTTCCTTCCAAGGAATTTCGTGATTCGCAGATGAGCAGAGGCGGGCGTTCATAAAACGATTGCGCTGGCAGCTTCAGTCTGATGCCGCAATGCCTTTCATGATGGTTTGTCAAAATTCAGCGCAATGAATCGCAGAGGAAAGTCGGAAGGCTTCCTGATTTTTTTGTGCATAATCGAATCCATGTGCTTATCCGGAATTGAAGCATGCGCCCTTTCATGATATAATGTTGAACAATGCGATACGATAAACCATACGGAGGAGAGCATATGAAAATCAGGCTGTGTTCCATCGTTTTCCTCATCGCGCTTGTCTTGAATATGATTCCCGGATCTCACGCCTTTGCGCGGCAGGATCACGCAGAAGCGGTGGTTATCACGCTTGAATGCGCTTCCAACCTTGCGAGGATCACGAACGTCGATCTGTGCGTGCAAACGGATCAGGTCTGGATTCGTGCGGAAGATGCAGCCTCGTTGTCCGGCTTTTCCGCATCCGCCGGCAGTTCCGGAGCGTGCATCTTTACCAGGGGTCCCCTCCGGATTGTACAGCAGCAATGCCGCGCATATCAGGACGACCTATGGGTCGCGTTGGAAGATACCATGAATAAGCTCCAAACCCATGTGATACAAAAAGAGGGGTTGCTGCTGTTTCAGGGCAGAGAGCATACCAGTTACGAGTTGTTTGCCATCACCGACAAGACCATTGGAAAGGGGCAATACAATCTTTCCGAATTCAACGATCTGGATCAGTTTGAATGGCTCACCCGTCTGGCGTCCCTGTACAATCGCCTGGTGAAGCTGAAATTCTTCGAGTCTGTATTGGGCATCTATGATATCGAGCAATACCGGAATGCCCTGAAAATGGTCATCAATCCGGGAGAAAGCGGCGAACTGTTTGCGCTGCTCAAGGAAATGGACAGCACCGCGAAGGAACTCAATACGCTGCTGGAATTCGAACACGGCAAACTCTCCGAAGAGGAGCTCATGGATCTGTATTGTCAGGGAGAATTGGGAGACTGGGGCGCAGTGATCTCCATGTATAAAAACTTCTCCAATCCCGTGGATTACTTTCTGAAAAAGGCCATCGGAGAACAATATTCGGTGAGCGGCCTGGGCTGGGCGGATCAGCTTGCGCTGTATCAGAATATCAACGCGTTTTTGAATTGCGAGCAATTGTATTCGAACATGATTAACTATGCCTATTCGGGCGAAGCCTACAAAACCGCCACCAAGGGCGTTTCCCTTCCATGGGATGAAACGATGGATGGGACGGATCAGTTCCCGGAGCGTTTTCTGCCTTCCACCGCGCAATTGGCAGTGAAGGACATGCGGAAGTTTTTCGAAACCGTACGCTATGAGGATTTGCTCGTTCAGGTCATCCGGAAGGAGATCGAAACCGTAACGGTGGAAACGCTGGTGGACTATCTGGAAAAGGAACTCATGTTCCCGAGCCGCATTCTCGTTTCCATGCAGAAGCTGATCAATGAAGTTCTGTTCCAGGATGTAACGGATCTGATCGATTACATGGAAACTTTCCTATACCTTTGCAATCTGCAAAAGGGCTTGCCTGGGCTCTACGAACGGTACAGGGCATGTGACGCTACGGCGATCAACGCCAAGTACACGGCGCTGCTCTATCTGCGGATCGCCCAGGCCGCCTATGAAGTCTGTGTCAAAAAAGGCGTAATTCAGGATGAATACAATGGCAGCGAGGTCATTGGCGACGCCATGGCAGAGATCATTGCCGTGCGCGACGGCGATTTGATCGCGTTTTCTCCCAACGAGCGCCTGGACATTTCCATGCTGTTGCGCAGCGCCCTCGCCGACGAATCGGAACCGGAGCCCGATCGTCAAACCGGAAATACCGAACCGAATGCAGGCGCTTCCAACGCGGAGGCGATCTTCTATTGGGATTCCCTTTACACCCGATTCCACGACTGCTCCAACGAGACGTATGTCGAAGAAGTCGGCAGCCAGGATCGCCTGTACGGAAGACGCGAAAATTGCTATGCGCAGATCGACGGCGTACCCATCGGCTATGCCGCACAGCTCTGGCGGGAGGATTTCAGCGCCCGCGCCCTGATGGCCGATATGCTGAATCACGATTGGTATATTCCCGGTTCTTCCGGCGTCGAAGCCATTCTCCTGCCCGATTCGATCGTTACGCTGGTTCAGAGCGAGTTGTACGGATGGGGCACGGTTCCTGACGGTTCCATGGCCGGTTCTCTCCTTTTCTATGATGAATACTATCTGTTCCAGATCCGAAACCAGACCGAAAACGGAGACGCAATCTACGAAGTGCTGTTCCGGGAAGGCGGCGAATACGAAGGCGGAGAATGGTGCGAGGGGAAAATCCTCAGCCGCAATGAAATCGCTGCCGAAACGGGCAATTCCAATGCATCCGCATTCCTGGGCACATGGCATTGCGTATCGCTCGTCATAGATGACGAGTGGTATGCCCTTGCCGATTTGGGAAGCTACCTGGTGCTAAGGATACAGAGCGACGGAACTCTCTGTGTGACAGACGGCGAAATTGACGATACATATGAATGGACATATGCGGACGGCGCCGTGTATTGCGGCAATATCGTGTTCACAATCGTGGACGACGGATGCCTATGCGCACAGGAGGAAGAAATCACATCCTATTGGGAAAAGGAGGATGCGGTGACGATTGGTTTGGCAGAAATGGATAGCTCGTACCTTTCCAGTTTCAATGCCGCTTACCAGGATTTTTTCCCAATCTGCGACGGTCCCACCGGAACCGGACCAGTGGATGGCGAGCGCTGGAGCGTCGGCTTGTTGCTTGCCAGCAGGGGCACGGAGTGCTATTACGTTACAAATTGCGAAGAATGGGTATCCATGCGGAAAGAGGCATCGGCCGATTCCCCTGAGATTCGAAGGGTGTATTTCGGAG
>JAQXRL010000110.1 GCA_029218505.1 Eubacteriales bacterium
GGCCCAGAATTGCTGCGGCCCCTGGGCGCAACCTATCCCCGGGTCATCAGCGCCGGGAATTCGCTGGGCGCCGCGGTGATTGGGCGGGTACGGGAAGAATTGACCCGCATGGAGGGATATCGGTTTCTTGAACACACCAGGGCGTTGAAGCTGTTGCAGGACGATGGTGCGGTTTGCGGCGCAAGCTGTTTTCAAAAGCAAGAAAGGCGATGGAGAAACTTGCGCGCCGGAGCAGTGGTGCTGGCATGCGGCGGATATTGCGGAATTTATCCCTTTTCCACCAACGGGCCGGATTCTGGCGGCGACGGCATTGCCATGGCGTCTATGGCGGGGGCGAAGCTGCGGGACATGGAATACGTACAGTTTGAACCCAGCGCGGCAGTATATCCGCCCGTTTTGCGGGGCAAAAGCGTCATTACCACCATGCTGTATGAGGGCGCGGTGCTGCGCAATGGGCGAGGCCAGCGCTTTATGGACGAGCGGGTAAACAAGGATGTGCTGTCCAGAAGAATTTATGAAGAAATCCGACGCGGCAACGGAACCGAACATGGCGGCGTGTATCTGGACGCCACGGGCGTAGACCCGATGCTTTGGCGCCAGCGATATCGCGCCTACTATCGGCGGTACTGCAATGCAGGGATTGATATTTCCCGGGAATTCATGGAAATTGCGCCTGCCGCCCATACGGCTTCCGGCGGCGTGACGATTGATCCGGCGTGCTGCACCACGGTGCCGGGGCTGTTTGCCTGCGGAGAGGCTGCGGGCGGCATTCATGGCGCAAACCGCATGGGAGGAAATGCGGGCCTGGAAACGTTGGTGTTCGGGCCGGTCGCGGGAAGAAGCGCGGCGGAATATGCCATGGAGCATGCTGCGGCATGCCGGAAGGGTCAGGAGAATTCTGCATTTGCAGAAGTTCCTTGGGATCGCGCGGAAGAATTTCGGTTGCGTTTGAACAGAATTGTGGATGCGTCCCTGAACGTGGTGCGCAATCCTCGCGGACTTGCCCGGGCGAAGGGCGAATTGGAGGCGCTTTGCCGGGAACTTTCGCCGGACAAGTTGGAATATCAGCGGCAGCGCCTGTACAACGACGCGTTATGCGCGCAGAGGATTGCCGAGGCTGCGCTGGCAAATCATGCGAGCCTGGGCGCGCACATTTTGGAGGAAACGGAGGAAGAGCATGGAGAATTGCGAAAGAATTGACGCGGCAAATCGAGCGTGCGTGGCGGCGATTGTGGAAGCGCAGCCCTATTGGGTGGACATATTGCCGGCCCGGGAAGTGATCGAAGGCCTTCCGGAGCGCACGGTGCTGCATTCCGGACCGCCCATTGCCTTTGCGGATATGTGCGAACTGCATCGCCGGGGAATGATCGGCGCGGCGCTGCTGGAAGGTTGGGCCGGGAATGCGGCCGAGGCGGCGAACATGCTGGAATCCGGAGCGATTCGGGTGGACAGCGCGCTGAATTACAATACGGTTGGATCCGGCGTGGGAATTGTCACGCCGTCTGTGGCGCTGATGGTGGTGGAGGACAGGCGCACCGGCAAACGGGCGGGCGTGTTTCCCCACGAAGGAGCGTTTGGAGGCGGTTTCTGCGGATGGGGCGTATATTCCAAGGAAATTGCGGAAAATCTGCGCTGGATGCGGGAAGAACTGTTCCCCGTGGTGTCGGATGCGCTGCGTCGTGCAGGGGGAATTTCCCTGAAGCCGATTTTGGCGGAAAGCCTGCAAATGGGCGATGAAAACCATTCCAGACAGACGGCGGCGGATTTGTTGACCATTCGGGAACTCATGCCCTGTCTGGCGCGCGTTCGCAAAAGCACGGCGGAAATTTTTCCGGCGGTGGAGTATTTTACGGGCACGCCCCGTTTTTTCCACAATATCGGTCAGGCTGCGGCCAGAGCGGCGCTGCTTTCCGCCCATGGAATCGCCGATTCCACGGTGGTGACCGCCATGTGCGGAAACGGCGTGGAATTCGGCATCAAGGTTTCCGGCTTGGGAGATCGCTGGTTTACCGCGCCCTCTCCCATGATTCGAGGATACTTTGCCCGGGAGAATTGCAGCGAAAAGGATCAGCTTCCTTGGATTGGCGACAGCAGCGTGTGCGAAACGGTGGGGTTGGGAGGAATTGCCGGCGCGGCCAGCCCGATTGTATGCGCATACCGGCAGCTGAAGCTGGTGGACGCCATTGCCGTTACCCGGGAAATGCAAACAATCTGCGCGGGCAGAAATCCCGCATATGTGATTCCCAACCTGGATTTCGATTGCCTGCCCGTGGGCGTGGACGTGCGGCGCGTGGTGGAAACGGGCATCGCACCAGTGCTGCACGTGGGAATCATTGACCATGCAGGCGGTTGGATCGGTGCTGGCGGCGCGCGCGTGCCCATGGAGTGTTTTTCCAAGGCGCTGGATGCGCTGCGTCAGGATGGCGTCATTGGCGAATGATCCCGGAAAAGAATGTCTCTTTCATGCGCTTGACATCCCAATCTCCGAACGCTATAATGAAACAAGGAAATATGTATGCGCCTTGGAAAAATCATTTGGACACAAAGGAGATACCGAATGGGTACGTTTTTCGTGATTTTGGGAAGCATTTTGGCCGCAATCAGTTGCGGCGTCGGTGCTTTGCTGGGATGGTATTTACAGACGGGCGTCTTGATGGGACAGCCGATTTATCAATTTCTGGGTTTGTCCAGCATCGCGGTGGGATGGGCGATTTCTTTGGGAATCGGCTTGGTCTTGGCTGTGATTCTGGGCCTTCCGCTGATCGCCGGCGGAATGATGTATCGCAAGGGACAAAAAGCGCTGCGAAAAGCGCGAAGGAAGAATCGTGAAAGCGCAAAATGATGCATTGCGGACGACCTTTTGCCGCTGTGACGCAGGGTCGTCCGCTTTTTTTGCAGGGCAGGGCGCTAAGAAAGCGCAAAGATTTTTGCACAAACTTGTCTCTACCGCAGGTTTTTGATATGATGAGAATGTCGGTTTCAGATTTGTGGAAATGGATGTTCGCTGGGTAGGAAGGTGGAGCAATGCCAAATCGCAATCGCAATATCTTGCGGGAAAAATGGAAAGAATCTTTGACATCGGTTTTGCCGATCACATTGTTGGTGTTTTTAATCGGCTTTTTTCTGGTTCCCGTGCCCAACGGTGCGATGATGGCCTTTGTGGTAGGGGCGGTTTTGTTGATCCTCGGGATGGGGCTGTTTACATTGGGTACGGACCTGGCCATGACGCCGATTGGGGAAAGCGTTGGCTCGGCCATTACCCGTTCCAAGAAGGTTTGGCTGGTAATGCTGGTGGGATTTTTGGTGGGCGTTCTGATTACCGTATCGGAGCCGGATTTGCAAGTGCTGGCCGAACAGGCGCCCAACGTCCCAAACCTTGTGCTGATTTTGGCGGTGGCATTGGGCGTGGGGCTGTTCTTGGTGGTGGCGCTTCTGCGCATTTTGTTGCGGGTGCGCATGTCTGTGCTGCTGATCGCCTCCTATGCAATGGTGTTTCTGCTGGCAAATTTTGTTCCGAAGTCCTTTTTGTCCATGGCGTTTGACGCGGGCGGTGTCACGACGGGCCCCATGACAGTGCCGTTTATTTTGGCGTTGGGTGTCGGCGTTTCCGCCATTCGCAGCGACAAAAATGCAGAAAGCGACGGATTTGGCCTGGTGGCGCTGTGCAGCGTAGGGCCGATTCTGGCTGTGATGCTGCTGGGAATGATTTACCATCCGGAAAGCGCGGTGTATGCTGCCGCCGCGCTGCCGGAAACGTCGAATTCTCAGGAGCTTTGGCGCATGTTCCTTCAGGCGCTGCCTAAATATGCAGGCGAGGTGGCCTTGGCGCTGGCTCCCATCGTGGCGTTTTTCTGCGTGTTTCAATTCACGATGCTGCATTTGCGCGGTTCCGCCGTGGTTCGCATCGTGATCGGTCTGGTGTATACATATGTGGGCCTGGTTTTGTTTTTGTTGGGTGTAAACGTGGGCTTTATGCCCGTGGGCAATTACATTGGTCAATTGTTGGGACAGTTGTCCTATCACTGGATCTTGATTCCCATCGGCATGATTATCGGTTACTTCGTGGTGTCTGCGGAACCGGCGGTACATGTGCTGAACAAGCAGGTGTATGAAATGACGGCGGGCGCCATTCCCAAAAAGGCGCTGAGCACAAGCCTGTCCATTGGCGTGTCCATATCCGTGGGGCTGGCGATGCTGCGCGTGCTCACGGGACTTCCGATTATGACGTTGCTGGTGCCCGGATATCTGCTTGCGACGGTTTTGATGTTCTTTGTTCCGCCCATTTTTACGGCTATCGCCTTTGACTCGGGCGGCGTTGCCTCCGGTCCCATGACCGCAACGTTTTTGTTGCCGCTGGCCATCGGCGCATGCACGGCCACGGGCGGCGACGTGACAGCCGACGCGTTCGGCGTGGTGGCCATGGTTGCGATGACGCCGCTGATTACCATTCAGATCCTGGGCCTTGCCTATAAGCACAGACAGCGCAAAATCGCAAGCGAAGCCGCAGAGACGGACGACGCCGAGGAGATCATCGAGCTATAAGGAGGCCCGAGACATGCAAGGAATCAGTTTGCTGTTGACCATTACAAAGCGGGAATTCGAACAGGAATTTACTTCGTTTTTACAACATAGAGGAATTTCTGCCGTTTTCAGCGCGCTTTGTCGCGGAACGGCAGGGCAAAACATCTTAAATCTGCTGGGCATTGAAAAGACCGAAAAGGTGCTGCTGTTTGCGATGATGGAAAGCAAAAAAGCAGCCAGGCTGATGCGGGAAATGGTGTCGGACATGGGCATCAACATGCCGGGAAACGGCATTGCGCTGCGGATGCCTGTCGGCAGCATTGGCGGCGCGAGTTGCATGAAATACCTGATGGAGAAACAGGACATCATTATTGGCGAGGTGACGGACATGGAAGAGAAGCAGTCATTTCCCTACGAACTGATCGTGGCAATCGCGGAACGGGGCAGCATGGATATGGTGATGGAGGCGGCGCGTTCCGCAAATGCCGGCGGCGGAACCATTTTGCATGCGAAGGGTACCGGTACGGACTTTACTTCCAAGTTCTTTGGCGTTTCCATTGCCGCGGAAAAGGAAATGCTTTTGATTGTTGCAAATCGAAAGGACAAGGCGGGCATCATGCGCGCCATTATGGAGAAGGCGGGCATTCGTTCCCAGGCGCATACCGCGTTGTTTTCGCTGCCCGTGGAGGATGTCGTGGGCCTGACCAGCGTGATGAACGCGGCAGCGGAATAAACCGAAATTGCCGGCGCGCATTGGAAAGACGCCGGTTTTGGAAAAGGAAAGGCAAAGCACAATTGCCGGGCCGTTTGGCAAGGTCCGGCAATTGTGCTTTTCTATGGAAGCGAACAGGCGAAAAAATCCCCGGAAAGGGGATGTGCGAAGCAAAGCGCGTGATTGATCATTATCTCAATGCCCTCTTTCGAGGGCGACCACTGGAGTGAAACCCTGATGGGGCCTGGTCAAACCACCCGTTCAACGGGTGGTGATGACTTTGCATGGAATTGGCATTCCGCGCGAATGGTTGACAAGGCAATGGATTGGTGTATAATATATAGTGTCTAACTGTTTGCGCAAATGGCGCTGAAAGGAACGAAAATGGCGACGAAGAAGACAAGCATTGGCGGGCAGGCGCTTTTGGAAGGGATTATGATGCGCGGCCCCGAAAAGACCGCGATGGCGGTTCGCAATTCAGAAGGAGAAATCGTGCTGGAGGAATACCAGACCAAGGGCAAAAACCGTCCGGCCATTTGTAAAAAGCCCTTTGTGCGCGGCATTTTCAATATGTGGGATTCCCTTTCCTTCGGATACAAATGCCTGATGCGGTCCGCGGAAATTTCCGGACTGGAGGAAGAGGACGAAAAAAAGAAGGCGAATAAGAAGCCTTCTGCCATGGACAAGGTGTTCGAAAAGATCATGATGCCGCTGTCCGTGGTTTTGGCGGTGGTGCTGTGCATTGGGCTGTTCATGTATCTTCCGGTGCAGCTATATGCATGGCTGGCCATAGCGTTTCCTGCAATTTCGGATATGTATGTGCTGCGCAGCATTGTGGAAGGCATCGTAAAGATTATCATATTCGTGACGTACGTGTGGGCGACGTCCTTGATGAAGGATATCCGCCGCACATATATGTATCATGGCGCGGAGCACAAAACGATCTTCTGTTATGAGGCAGGATTGCCCTTGACCGTGGAAAATGTGCGGCGCCAGCGCAGGTTTCATCCGCGTTGCGGCACGTCTTTCTTGATTCTGATGCTGCTGGTGGGCATTGTGGTAGGAATCTTTATTCGTGTGGACAATCGCTTCCTGCGCACGGCCATTCGATTGTTGCTGTTCCCGGCGATTATCTCCATTGGATATGAATTGATTCGCTTGGCGGGACGAAAGGACAACTGGCTTACCCGGGCCATTTCGGCGCCGGGCATGGCGCTGCAGCACATCACCACCAAGGAACCCAACGACAGCATGATAGAATGCGCCATTGCCGCCATGGAAAAGGTCATTCCTCAGGACAAGCAGAGTGACAACTGGTAAATCAAAGGAGAAAAGCATGAAGAAACAAAGGCGTGATGCGATTCGCCATATCGCGTGGAGAATTGTCTCTTTGCCCCTGTTGTCGATTGCAATATTTCTGATCGTAGAATTCTGCAACCGGCGCAGTTTTGAAAGGCTGTTTTTGTTCCTGACCGAGCGCCCGGCCATGTGTGGAATCAACGTCATGATCATTTTGGCGACACTGCTGTTTTCGGAATTGTTTCCGCGCAGAAGGGCGTTTTTGTCCGCGATTGCAATTTTGTGGATTGGGTTTGGCATTACAAACTATATCGTGATTTGTTTTCGGGTGCAACCATTCACGTTTGCGGACATTCAACAGTTGCGCGATGGAATCGCGTTGATGACGGTATATTTCAAGTGGTATCAAATTATCCTGATCTTCGTGGCCGGATTTGCGATCGTTGCGGGATTGGTGCTGCTGTTTACGAAAGTGAAGAAGCGGCGGGTGGATTATACCCGTTCCGCCATTCTGTTTGTGGGCGCGGTAATGGGATGCATGCTCACATGCACGCTTTCCATCAATGCGGGATATTTGCCCAGGCGGTTTGAAAACCTGGTGGTTGCATATGACGAATATGGTTTTGCCTATTGCTTTGTAAATTCCATCAGTCAATTTGGCATTGACAAGCCGGTGGATTATTCCGGCGAGGTTGTGACGAACATCCTGGAGGAAATCCCGGAGGAAGAACCTCAGCCGACGGCGCTGGTGGGAGCGCCCAACGTGCTGTTCGTGCAATTGGAATCGTTTTTTGACGTAAACAACCTGGTAGGCAGCCGTTTTAGTGAAAATCCCATTCCCAATTATACGGAACTGATGGAAAAATGGCCTTCCGGCGAGTTATATGTGCCTTCCGTGGGAGGAGGCACCGCCAATACGGAGTTTGAAATTCTGACAGGGATGTGTCTGGACTTTTTCGGTGCGGGTGAGTATCCCTACAATACGGTGTTGCAGGAGACCACCTGTGAAACCATTTGCTATAACCTGGCCGCTTATGATTACGTGTCCACGGCGATTCACAATTATACCGGAACCTTCTATGACCGCAACAGCGTGTATTCAAGATTGGGGTTCGATCATTTTGTATCGCTGGAATACATCCCGGATGCGAAATACAATTCCATTGGTTGGTGCAGCGACAGCGTGCTTACCCGGGAAATGATCAAGGCAATGAGGGCCACGGAACAGCGGGACTTCATCTTTACCATCACGGTGCAGACCCACGGCAAATACGCGGATACGCTTTTGCCGGACAGCGATCGTATACAAGTGCTTTCCGCACCGGAAAACATCTATTTTGAGCAATTGACCAATTATGTCAATGCGCTGTATCGAACGGATGCGTTCATCAAAGAATTGCTGGATGCGTTTACGCTGCTGGACGAGCCGGTGGTGGTGGTGTTTTATGGCGATCATCTGCCCGCAGTGGGGCTGGATGCAGATATGCTGAAAGACGGGAATTTGTACGAGACGCAATATGTAATCTGGAACAATTACGGTGCAGATTTTACCGCAGAGAACATGGAGGCATATCAGCTTTCCGCCAACATTTTGGGGCAAATGGGGATGGAGGGCGGCGTGATTTGCCGGTATCATCAAACTGCGGCGGACAAACACAGCAAAGATTATCTGGAGCAATTGGAAATTCTGGAATATGATACGCTGTACGGAAACTTGGAAGTGTACGACGGCGTGAATCCCTATCAAGCGACCGAGCTTACCATGGGCAGCGTGCCCATTTCCATAGACAGCGTTACAATGGAGTACGGCCGCATTTTGGTGGAAGGGCGCAATTTTACCGAATTTAGCCGGATTTTGGTGAATGACAGTATGCTGGATACCATATATGTGGACAGCGGCGCGTTGGTGGCAATTTTGCCGAAGCAGGAGGAAACGGTGGAGGTATGTGTTGCGCAGGTATCCTCGGAAAAAAGAGAGCTTGGGCGCACGGACGTGGTGGTTGTGGAACCATAAATACGGCGGCAGGGCGCGCGGCGAATGCAGAGCGCCCTGCCATCCATCCCAAACATTTGCGAGGATTCCGGACAATCCCGGTTTCTTCTTTTGCGTGCAAAAACGATGTTGTTAGACAGAGTGCAGACCGCGCGGCAAACGCCGCGCGGTCTCAGCTTGTGGGAAGCCGAACAGGCGCCCCCCAGTTCCACAGGAGGTGGAGAAGAAATCACTTTCGCAAAAGACATGGAGCCACATGGACGCTGTGGCTCCAATGGGAAGAACTAGCTGTCGCAATTGCACCAGTGCGAACAGAACGCAATTTGCATCCCCGGAAAGGGGAATTGCGAAGCATAGCGTGCGATTGATCATCATTTCGATGTCCTCTTTCGAGGGATACCACAGGAGTTAAGCCCTGATAGGGCTTGGTCAATCTCCCGTTCAACGGGTGGTTATGACTCGCCGAACAGGCAAGAGAAAACCCCCAGTTCCACAGGAGGTGGAGAAGAAATCACTTTCGCAAAAGACATGGTCGATGTAGTTCCAATGGGAAGAACTAGATGTCGCAATTGCACCAGCGCGAACAGAACACAATTTGCATCCCCGGAAAGGGGAATTGCGAAGCAAAGCGTGCGATTGGCGGACGGGGAAGCAAGCTCTTCCGCCACGGCTATCCTCTCCGGATTTTGCTGAAATCCCCGGATTCCGGTCGCAAAATCAGCGCCCGTGGTCGCCGTACACGCCGCCGGCCATGATTGGAATTCCAGTGTCCCAAGCCCTCTCGGGCTCTCCCGGCATTTTTCGACGGTCTGTTGCACAATTTCGTTATAAAACCTGGGAATGGCTGTATAGATAGAACAATTCCTGACTTGCCCGGTATTCCTTGGGAAGCGGCGGGAAATCCCGATCGAATTCTTCCGCCTCGCTTTCGTCAATTTCGTATGCGTTGCTTTCCATATACGTCCAACTTTGCCCCTGAAGGGCGCCTTCTTGCAGTTCCTTTACCAACATGGCGGTGGGAAAAAGGCCGTTCGCTATGCATACGTTGTATTTTTTGCAGCTTTTGAACCCGCGGCTGGCATAGTTTTCTGGATTTCCAAAGATGACGATTGCGTCGAAGCCCAGCGCGACGGCTCGCCGGAAGGATTCTTCCAACAGCATTTTCCCATATCCCTTTCGCTGGAATTCGGGCAGTACGCTCAAAGGGCCAAACGTCAGAATCTGCTTTTCGGCGCCTGTTTCGCCGATCAGCTTGGATTTTGTGTACATTACATTGGCGATGATGCAGCCATCCTCTTCCAATACCAGATTCAATTCAGGCACAAAATCGGGGTGCTTCCGCAAAACATGCGCGAGATAGTGCTCGCTGCAACCGGGAACATTGACGTTCCAAAATGCCTTTTTCGTAAGTTCTTCTACGATTCTTTCGTCATGAGGCGTTTCGTTTCGAATGGTCATGAGGCAGCTTTCTCCTTTGAAAATGGAAGAGATTTGAGGACTTTGCGCGCAAAGCCGCGGACAGAGGCTTACAGGGAAATTTCTCCTTCAAAAACCATTTCTGCGCCGCCCGTCATGAAGACATGGCCGTTGTCTGCCCAGCGCATGTGCAATGTGCCGCCGGGAAGGGCAAGTTCTGCCCGGCGCGCCGTCTTTCCCAGGTGAACACCGGCCACCAAGGCGGCGCTGGCGCCCGTGCCGCATGCCATGGTGGCTCCGCAGCCCCGTTCCCACACGCGAACATCCACTTGATGGTCGTTTCGTGCGCGACAAAATTCTACGTTTGTTTTTTGCGGGAACAGAGGATGATTTTCCATCTGCTGCCCAAACCGCAAAAAATCATCGGCGTCCGGAAAAAGATCGTAGGTGACTGCGTGAGGATTCCCCATGGAGACGCAGAAAAAGCGGATTTCCCGGCCGTCCAGAGTTACGGAGACCTGATTTGTTGCGCTGTTGACAGGGATTTCTGCAGGCGCAAGAATCGGTTCGCCCATGTCTACCGTTGCGCCCGCGGCAGAGCCGTTCTGAATTTGCAGTTGCAGCGCCTTGATGCCGCCCAACGTTTCAATGGAAATGAAGTCCTTGCGAAGATAGCCCATGTCATAGGCAAATTTTGCAATGCAACGAATGCCGTTTCCACACATTTCCGGCTCGCTGCCGTCGGAATTCAGAATTCGCATGCGCATATCCGCGCAACGGGAAGGAAGCGCCAGAAGCAGGCCGTCTGCGCCAATGCCAAAATGTCTGTCGCAGAGCCGGCGCGCCAGGGTTTCCGGCATTTCGGGCGCGGGCGCGTCCATGCAGTTTAGCACGACAAAATCGTTGCCTGCTCCCTGCATTTTCCAAAATCGCATGAAAGATCCCTCCGCGCATCCATGTATTTTCTCAAAGATGGATCGAAAATCCAAAAATATTATACCAGAGAAAAAATTTTTTTTCAAGCGCGTTGGGAACGGAACATTTCTGCGAACGAATCGTCCAAGGTATGGTAGAATATGTTTCACGGATCTACACGGAAAAAGGAGAGGAAAATGTTGAAGAAATTCAGAATTGCCCTGGTATTGCTACTCTGCCTGATGGTTCCTGCCGTTGCCAGCGCCGAAACGGAAGCATATACGATTCGCGTGTCGGATGTTGGGCTGTCCATGGGCGGTTATTCCATGGGCGAACTGACCGGCGCGGCGTTGGAAGCACAGTTTGCGTCCATTGGCGAGGAACTGGCGACGCGTTTTTTGCTGAAGGCCGGAGAGGAAACCGCGTTGGAGGCCAACGTCAACATCGGCCGGCAGGTCAACCTGTTCCTTCAGGGCATGACCAACGCCTACACAGTGTCCATGGAGGATGCGGGCCTTCCGAAGATGGAAGAAATGCTGACCGGCCAGGAAGTGACTGCGATGATGCAATTTTTCGATCTGATAGATGGCTTGGACGCGGAACAGTATATTACGGACGAAACCACCGAGGAATATGAAGGCGTTTCCTACGAGCGCACGGATTTCAAAATCGACAACGCCGTAGTGGATGATGTCCTGAGCCAGATGTTCACGATCCTGGACGACAGCGGCGCGATTGGCGATTCGCTGCGGTCGCTCATGGACCTTTCTGCCGATGCGTCCATCGCCGAGATGTACGCCGAAAGCGGCCTGAGCATGGCGATTGAGGGCGCATATTGGTATGCCGCGGAGAACGATTTCACGTATGATGTGTATTTTACGTTGACGCAAAAGGATGATCCCGACACGTACGTGGACATTGAATTCTATTTT
>JAQXRL010000111.1 GCA_029218505.1 Eubacteriales bacterium
CCGGCATGAAGAAGCCCGCAAATACAGCCATTTTGGGACGCGGAAGCAAAAAGAACGGCCCTCGCCCGAAATTTTCATGAATTCCGGGGCGCGCTCGGACTGGTGGGCATGCGTTTCCCGTGCAAACGCAAATCAAGCGCGCACCTTTCGGTGCGCGCTGAACGGTCTTTCCGAAATGCGGCGGTACGAACTAACCGTCGTTCTCAATCGCGGCAGGACGCCGGTTGATTTCGGCGATCACTTCCGGCGGGAATTTGGCTACGCGCTCATACGTATACAATCCGTTCTGCTCCTGTTCCACGTCTGTGAGTTGGGTATAGCAAAAGCCCATGTGCTCGGGATTGTTCAACAGCGCCATGGTTAAGCCCTCATACCGGCTGAGGAATTCCTCACGACTGGTTGGCGCAACGCCATATCCCCAGCCATCCGGCTTGTCTGTCCAGCGGATTCCGCCGTACTCGCTGACGAACATGGGCCCCCCGGCATAATGCTGACGGCCATCAAAACGATCATACAGCTGTGCGCCCGGACGATAGCGCTCCTGATAGACGGCCGGATCCTGCTCATAGTCATGGGTGTCGTATATGTCCGTTTCCGCATGTAGTCCACCGCTGGTATCGATTACCGGGCGGGTGGGATCCGCTGCCTTCGTGGCGCGATAGGTCATTTGCAGCGTCAGTTCCCGCAGCCCTTCGTTGGATTCATGCCACACTTCGTTATACGGACACCATCCTACAATGCAGGGCGCGCTGAAATCCCGGTTGACCACTTCCAGCCATTCCCGCAAAAACACCGTCATGGTGTGCGGGCGCGCAGGATCAATGCCCCAGCTGGCCATCTCGCCCCAGCAAAGATAGCCCAACTTGTCCGCCCAATACAAATACCGCTGCTCAAACACTTTCTGGTGCAGCCTGGCGCCGTTAAAGCCCATGGCCATGGACATTTCTATGTCTCCGCGCAGCGCTTCGTCCGAAGGCGCGGTGTAGATTCCGTCGGGATAAAATCCCTGATCCAACACCAGGCGCTGGAACACCGGTTTGCCGTTGATCAGGCATTTCTTCCCCGCAAAGGACACCGTGCGCAACGCGAAATAGCTGTCCATCGCGTCCACTGTCCGGCCGTCCTTCGCCAACGTCAGCTTCAAATCATACAAATTGGGACTGCCCGGCGCCCAAAGCCGCGCTTCTTTCACCTTCAGGCACAGGCGCGCATGATTTCCGTCCACATACGCCTTTGCGCACCCCTGATGCTCGCCCGCAAAGCTCGCTTCTGCGGCCAGCTCCATTCCCCTGGCGTCTCCATCCAGCGTGGCGTCCAGATACAGCGCGCCGTTTTGCGCATCCGGAATCAGCCGAACGTTCCGGAGATACACAGGGCTGACCCATTCCAGCCATACGGTCTGCCAAATTCCCGTGGTGCGGGTGTAACTGCATCCATGGGATTCATATTTCTCCGACTGCTTGCCAAAGGGCTGGCGGCCGCCGCGCTGGTTGTCGTCCGCACACACCACCAGCGTGTTCTCACCCGCCTGCAAGGCATCGGTTATTTCAAAGGTAAAGGACGCGTAGCCGCCTTCGTGCGTGCCTACGGAACGGCCGTTTACCCAAGCCTCACAGCGGTAATCCACCGCGCCAAAGTGCAGCAAAACGCGCTGGCCCCGGGCTTCCTCCGGCAGCGTAAAGCTGCGCCGATACCACACCGCCGCCATAAAGTCCGTATAACCCACGCCGGAAAGCGTGCTTTCCGGGCAAAACGGCACGGTGATTGTTCCATGCAGTTCCCGATCCACCATGCCGCGGGAACGCCCCGAAGCTCCATGATCGATCTCGAATTGCCAAACGCCATTCAGGTTCATCCATGTCGGCCGGGAAAATTGTGGTCTGGGATATTCCGGGCGGGGAATGCTTTGCATACCGAACATCTCCTTTTCTATCGCGGATTTTCTCTATTATCCTATGAAACGCGCAAATATACAAGCATAAATCGTATCGTTGTATTGACATATCCTATCGTTTCATGGTATCCTCCTCCAGAGGTGAATTCCATGGAAATTCAAAGCATACGCCATAGTTGGCCGGAACGCGCGGGTTTCACGCTGCGGCGCAAGCAAGGCGCGGAAGAATACGTTCTGCTGCACTTTCACACGCCGGTAGAATTGTATTTCGGGCATCAAACGCATATCGTGGCGGGAGGAACCGTCATTGTGTTTGCGCCCCATACTCCCCACGAATTCTTCAGTCCCGGACCGCTGCTGCACGACTGGATGCACATTGTGGGGAATTTCGACGCGGAAATGTCCCGTTTTGGACTGGCGCCGGACACGCTGTACTCCTGCGGCTGCGGGCAACGGATTTCCGAAATCGTATCGCTCATGGAAGGCGAGTTTTTCGCGCAACGCGATTTCTGGCAGGACATGATTCAGGCGCGCCTGCGGGAACTGTTGATTTTGCTGCGACGGGATCTGCTGGGCTCTCTGCCGCCTCCAGTGCCCCTGGAAACCGCGGAAAAACTGCGGGCGCTGCGGGGAGAGATGTTGATGCATCCTGAACGGCCCTGGACCAGCGATTCCATGGCCCGCCGCATCAATCTTAGCGCTTCCAGGCTGTACCCGCTGTATCGGCGGATCTTCAGCGTTTCCCCCAACCGCGATTTAATTTTGATGCGCATAGAAAAAGCGCGGAATATGCTGCGCCAGGGCGAGAGCGTATCCCGCGTTGCGGAACAAATGGGCTATGCCAGCCCACAGCATTTCGTGCGCCAATTTAAGCAAATCACCGGCATTTCCCCGGGACAATATGCCCATTGCGGCGAAAACCCGCCGGAAAGATCTTTTTTTGAGCATCAGCCATGACGCCTGCGCCGCAGGGTAGCGTACACGCGCATGAGCATCATGACCGCCATCATTCCCAGCGCCAGCATCACGGCAATGGAAAGCGTGTACGCGCCGCGCATGGAGAAATCCATGTAATCGCCCTGAATATATGCCGCCATCGTATAGTACAGCGAACCGCCGGGAATCAGCGGAATGACCGAACACACCAACAGCGGCGTCACCGGCATTTTGAATGCCCGCGCCAGCACTTCTGCATACAGCGTCGCGGCCATCGCGGCAAAAAGGTAACTGCGCAAGTCGTCTGGCGGCGTGCCGCCCAACAAAAGATATGTGGTCCATCCCAGCGCTCCGCCCAATATTGCGCAAAAAAGCACGCGCCCGCGCATATTGAACAACAGCGCGAAACCCAGAGAACCCGCCGCACCCATGACAATCTGCTTCAACATTTCTCCCGTCATGCAACGCCTCCCAAGGACAGGATGTATGCCGCGCCCAGGGCGATCACCATTGCCAGAAAAATGGCCTCCCCAATGTGCAACAGGCCGGCCAAAACATCGCCGGAAAATAAATCCCGCATGCCGTTTGTCAACTCCAGGCCGGGAATCAGCAACATAATGTTTCCAATTACAACCTTATCCAGCTGCACGCCCAAGCCCATGCCGGCCAGCAGCAGCGCTCCGGCTGCCGCCGTCGCCGCGCCGCCCAGAAGGGCAAACACCTCGCTCACCTTCAACCCACGCAATCCCCTGACCACCCAAAACAATATGCCGCCCACTGCTCCGGACGCCAAGGAATCCAGCCAGCTTCCGCCAAAAAAACAGGCAAAAGAAAACGCTACCAACACATACGCCGCCAACAGCACGCCGCGGGAATACGGCTTCGCCGCGACAATTTCTTCCAACCGACGGCCAATCTCCTCCGGAGCAGGCGTTTCGCGGCAGATATCACGACACAACGCGTTCAATCGCGTCAGCGCGGTAAAATCTGTGGCCGTGCGCAAAATGCGCCGCGTCTGCGTCACCTGCCGCTCGCCCGCCATCTGCACGGAAGCCACAATCAACGACGGAATCGTAAACACATCCACCCTCTGGGCGCCATATGCCCGGAGCACGCGATCCATGGAATCCTCCACGCGATATACTTCCGCGCCGCTTTTCAACAGCGCCTCGCCCACGTCCATGGCGTTTTGCAGCAACAAAACCGTATCCATGCGCCGCTTCCTTTCCCTCTTGCAGCATCTTCCAGATTATAGCGAAGCCGCGCCGGAAAGTCAAGTCCGCTTATGATCGGTCCACCATTTCCGCCAGGAAAGATCCCGTCATCGACACGGAACCCGCCAAAATTTCCTCCTCCGTAAAGCATGCCGTCAGGATCTCCATCGCATCATACCGGTCGTGATCATAAATCACATGAATGCGGCCGTCTTCCGTCTGCTTCCCGTCAGGATAGGATACGCCCCGCCGCGCATCCAACAGCAACGGCTGACTCCAGGTTTGTCCGTCGTCTGAAGACAGCTTTGCGCACAATCGCGATCTGACCGGATCGGCGGTTTCATGGTTCACCATAAGCAGCATGCCGGATGCTAGCCTTCTCAAGAAAAACCGGCTGCATGGCGAAGGGATTCCGCTGGGCGCCGGCTCCGTCCAGGTGCGTCCCCCATCCGCAGATACGCTTTTGAGCAATTCCGGCCGCGCGCGCACCAGCATCACCAATCCGCCATCCCGGCGCTCATACAGCATGTGTTCGCCAAAATCCGTGTTTTCCGTGGCCGCTTCGCCCAAAAATTCCACCGTGGTTCCGCCGTCTATGGATTGCCACACCTGCACGCGCGTTTTTCGGGAAGCATTTTCCATACCCAGCACCCGAAACATGCGCGGAGCCGTGCGCGCGACGGTATACAGCCATCGCCCATCTGCCAACACCGTAGGCTTGTTCAGCATCAGGCCATCGCACAATCTGCGCGGAGCGGAAAATTCCGCGCTTTCTGCCTCCGGATTTTCGCAAACCGCCTCCCAAACGCCTTCCCGGGCATCGAAAAGCATGCTGGCCTGGGTCCAAAACCAATGCAGGCGTCCCACAGGATCGATCCACAGCGCCGAGTCAAACGCCCGAATTCCCTCCACGCATTCCGCAATCCGCCATGGAATTTGCCATTCTCCGCCGGGCCGTCTGCGCGCCAGCAGCACGAAGTTGTCTTGCCCTTCCGTCTGTCCGCCGGAATACCATGCCGCATATTCCGTTCCATCCCGGGCAATTTCCATCGCCGGAATTCCTTGCCAAATGCGCATACGATGCCTGCGGCCAAACTCTCCGCATAGGATGCGCGCCGGAATGTCCGACTGGGCATAGTCCGGCTGATACCATGGAGTATATGGACGGTTTCTCTCGATCATCTTTCTTCTCCGTTTCTGTTTGCAATTTCATACATTATTCCGACCGCAGCGCAGAGGGCGCGCTGCCCGTATAACGCTTGTACGCCTTCCGAAAGGTGTCCACGTTGGCATATCCAACCCGTTCGGCAATTTCTACAATGGGCAATTCCGATTCCAGCAAGAGCGTTTTCGCCATGTCCATGCGAATTCGCATCAGGTATCCGGTGAAACTTTCGCCCAGCTGTTCCCGGAAAAACGTGGATAGGTACCGCTCGTTCAGGTTGAACACTTCGCCAACGCTGGTAAGGCACAGCCCATCGTCCGCGTAATGCGTATCCAGGTAATTGCGGATTCTTTCCGCCAATTCCCGGTTGTGGCTGCGCTTGCGTTCATTCACAATCTCGCAAACCTTCTCATAAATTTGCCGCACCTGCCCGAACGCCAATTCCGGCGTTTCTGCTTCCAGCACCAATGCGGTCTCCCGATACAGCGCGCGATACTGATCTGGCTGGTCTCGCACGCCCGGCGAATTTTCCAACTGTCTGAGCATGGCATCCGTCAGCGCGGAAAGCAACAATCGATTCTGCAACGCGCTGATGCGGATTTCCTGATAATTTTTCTGATACAAAGCGTCCAACAATTGCGCAATCTGTTTATACTCTCCCGCAATTGTCAGCGCGTTCAGTTTCTCCAGGTAGGGCGCGCCCAGGACAAAGCCTTTCTCCAAGCCATCCTCCGGCGCATATCGACTCACCAGCTGTTCCTGCATTTCCGTGCCGCGATCTACCTCCAGTCCGGCATGGCGCACAGACCCGCCGATCTCCAGCATGTGCTCCACAGCCTCTCCCACGCCCGCGCGCACAAAAATCCCGTATTCCTCCCGAAGGCCCCGCGCCATTTGTGCCAACAGCGTCTGCGCCTGCTCCGGTATGCAATGCAACCCCACGGCAATGCGCATCCGGGAAATCTGCACCCGAAACGCCAAAACCGGCAGCGCATCCAGCGCATCATACAACACCGCGCAGGACAGTTCCCGCCTTGCTTCCTCGTCCTCCTCCCAGCCGGACGGACACAGCTGCACCACCGCGCCGCAAACCATGCCGTCGAATTGCCGCAGCACAGGAAGCTCGCTATACAATTCCCTTTCGTCGGCAAACCCTCCGCTAATCAGCCGGTAACAATTTGCCGCCCGCAGCATGCCCATTTGGCCTTCCAATTCACCCTGCATCTGTTCCTGCTTGCACAACATGCCAGTGACGGCCCTGTCGATCTGGCTCATATCTCCATCCTGTAACTTCAAACGCCACGCCAGGCGTTGCAAGGGTTGGGAATGCCTCCATGCATTGATCAGCGCCAAAACCCCGCCGATCAACAGCATCAGGATCGCATATCCGCCCATCAGTAACTGCACGCCGCGCACCTGGCTTCCGATGGTGCGTCTCGGCACAATCACGGAATACTTCAAACCATACCGGCCGGATGTCTTGTTGGTGACAATCACGGGTTCTCCCAGCAGACTGGCCGCATCCCAATTCTCCTCCGTTCCTTGGGCGAAGCGTTCCCGTAAACCGGTGTATTCCGGGCCGCTGGCAAAGGCGATTTGACCGTTTTGGGGCGTCGAAACCGTTACCACGCAAGCGCCCATTTCCAGCGCGGGTTCCAACAGTTTTTCCAGGGATTCCGCATCCAGATACGCCATGACCTGGCCCAACAGCCGGCGATTTGCGTCTTCCGTAATGCTGTGTATGAACAACACGCGTTCCCTGGAGAAATCTCCAAAGGCCGTTCCTTGGGCGGGAAGAATCTGAAAAAAATACCGCGCATCCAAAATTTCCGCATGCCATTTTTCATAGTCCATCCCGTCCGCGCACAACAGCTTTTCGTAAACATCCCGCAGGCGCAAATACACGGTGGAATCCGTAACAATCCCATTCACATTGGCGCAATACAGCGCATAATGGGTGGTCACGCCTTCCCCTTGAATCCCGTTGGGTACAAAATTTTGCAATTCGGACATCCGCATGACATCCGCGCCGCCGTCCTTTGTTCCCGCTGTTTGCAAAAAGCCCACAATGCGCGTGCTCATGGCCATGTTCAACAAATTCGCTTCGACAGAAGTCAGGCAGGATTCCACGTTTTCCATCAGTTGTTCCGCCAGCACCTCGTTGCGCGCAATGGTTTCCCGTTCCAGGATGTTCAACAGGAACTGGCTGACCAGGATTTCCAAAACCAACAGCACACCCAGCATGCCAAGATATGGCCGCAGAGCCGTTCGTATCATGCGCTTGTTCTGGAATTTCATGGAAATCGCACCCTTTCATGAACGCGCGGCAGCGCCGGAGCATTAGCCCCGGCGCTTTGGCGCGGCGTTGTGCTGTCTTGCGTTACAGCGTGGCGTCGTAAATCTGCTGATAGATCTCTATTACGCGTTCTACCTGCATGGCCTTCAGCTCGTTCAGATAGCTATCCCATTCCGTTTCCACGTTCCGATCTCCCGTGATGAACTTTGTGGTCATTTCGTTGACGTAGTCCGAAATGGTGCTCTCCAACATGCTCAGTTCGTTGGCCTGTTCCGACGTGAACCAAATGGACGACATCGCGGGCAAATATTCCTCCGGGAAGTAGTCCAGGTATTTCATGGATTCAACGTACAGCTGATATTCCAAGTCGGTTTCCTTGCCCGTCTTGGTGTAACGAACATCCATCGTCTGCAATCTGGGGCCGGAACCATACCACCACAGGTTCTGCATGCTTTCCACCACTTGCGTGAAGTTCCAGGAAGGCGTTCCGCCCAGCACGCTGGGATCATCGGACAATTCATAAGACGCGCCTTCGAAGCCAACCAGATTGACGCGCATGCCTTCCTCGGTATACCAGTAATTGTTCCAGGCAACCGCAACTTCAGGATGCTCGCATGCGCTGGTGATATACGCATTGCCGGAAACGTTCATCGGCGCAAACGCAACCAGCTGCGTGCCATCCGGGCCAGCCAGCGGCGGAATGGCGGTGAAATCCGTCAGCGCGGTGGGCAGGCCGTTCAGATCCGCAATGGCAAGTTCATACATGCCGGGCGCGCAGGCAACCAACATTTCATCCGCCCTGGAAACCATGGCCTTCAGCTGGGTTCCATCCTGCACGAAGCTGTCCCGGGCGATGAGGCCTTCGTCGTACAAACCCTTGATGTAGCGCAGGCCTTCGCGATATGCATCCGTCATATAGGAAGCATAAACCGTGCCGTCTTTCACGTTCAGTTTCTGCGTGCCGGAAACCACCTCAAAGGCGCCCATCAGATATTCCACCATGGAGTTCGCCGTGGAACCCATCAGCGGAATCTCGTCCGTGGCGTCGCCGTTGCCGTTCATGTCATTGTCCCGAACGGCAATGAGGAAATCCTTGAATTCTTCCGTTGTGGAAGGCATTTCCATGCCCAGTTGGGTAAGCCAGGGCTCGTATACAAACATCTTATTCCAGCTGCGCATATGCAGTCCGGCATCCGTGCGTGCAAAAGAATAGACGTTGCCGTCCGGATCCGTCACGGCTTGCGCGACGTCCGGATAATCCTTCAACACCTGCGCGTAATCCGGCGCATATTCCTCCAGATAATCGTTCAGAGGAATCAAAATGCCCTGGTCGGCATACATCCGCGTTTGGGCGGTGCTCAGATTGACGCCCCAGTACATGTCCGGATAATCTCCGCTGGCAAAGGACAAATTCAACTTCGTCTCAAAATCCTCCGCCGCCGGAATGATCCATTCGATATGTACGCCCGTCTTTTCTTCGTACCAAATCGTCTGCTGATTGGTAGCCATGTCCTCAATATTCGTCTTGACAGATGCAAAAACCTTCAAAGTGATGGGTTCGTCCGTAATTTTGTCCGGGCCAATTTCCTTGAACACCACTTCTTCCGCCATTGCTCCGCCAAGGACCAGCATCAGCACCAAGACCCACGCCAACATTTTCTTTCCCATGGTTTTTCCTCCTTGATTCTATATTCCAAGGCGAACCGCGTGCGTTCGCCGGGAATTCCAGCCTTGTCTCGGAAGACAAAAGCCTTTTTTTCGCCGGCCAATCAGCCTTTGATCGCGCCCAGCATCAGTCCTTTGACGAAATACCGTTGCACAAAAGGATACAGCAGCATTACCGGCAGGCTCGCCACGATGATCAGCGAATAGCGCATCAAATTCGCCCGCTGTTCCAGGTTGTACACTTCCTCAGGATCCATCACGCTCATATCGGACACCCGGTTGTTGATGAGGATTTCCCGCAGCACAATCTGCAGCGGATAGCGATCATAGCTATCCAGATAAATCATCGCTTCAAAATAGCCGTTCCAATGCCCCACAGCGTAAAACAGGCCGATTACCGCCAGGATCGGCCCGGACAGCGGAAGCACAATTTGCACCAGAAATCGCAGCGTTCCGCAGCCGTCCAGCTCCGCCGCTTCCCGCAGCGCATCCGGAATCTGGCTGGAAAAGTACGTGCGCATGACGATCATGTTGTATACGCTCATGGCGCCGGGAATCACCATCGCCCACACCGTGTTCAGCATGCCCAAATCCCGTACCAGCAAATATCCCGGTATCATGCCGCCGGAGAAGTACATGGTGAATACAAACAATCCCATCACGGCATTGCGCCCAATCAAGTCCTTTCTGGACAAAGGATATGCTGCGCAAATGGTAACGATCAAGTTGATCGCCGTACCCAGCGCCATGTACAAAAACGAATTATAATATCCGCTCCAGATTTTGGGATAGGTCAGCACGGCGCGATACCCCTCCAGAGAAGGGTTTTTCGGCCACAGGCTCAAATTTCCCAGCGTCGTAACGTTGGCGCTGAAGGACGCGCTGATCACATACAACAGCGGATATGCCACGCAAATTCCGATGCCAAGCAACAGCAGAAAATTGACTGCAAGGTACGCCTTGTCTCCCCGGGAATAATGAATGTTTCCCTTCATGTATTCCGCCTCCTTACCACAGCGAGGATCCGGTGATCGCCTTTGAAATTTGGTTCACCGTTACCAGCATCATCATATTGATTACCGACACAAACAATCCAACCGCCGTAGAATAGGAGAATTGCGGGATGGCACTGGCCAGGCCCTGCTTGTACACATAGGTGGAAATGACCTCTGATGCCGAAATGTTCAAAGAATTTTGCAGCAGCAATACCTTTTCGTATCCTACGCTGAGAATCGAACCGCACCGCAGCACAAACATCACCACAATGGTGGGCAAAATGCTGGGCAAATCAATGTGCCAAATGCGCCGCAGCAAAGACGCGCCGTCCACGGTGGCCGCCTCGTGCAATTCTCCGTCCACACCGGACAGCGCGGAAATATAAATGATGGAACTATATCCTGCGCTTTGCCACACGCCGCTGAAGACGAACACACCGGCAAATTTCCCAGCATCCCCCAGAAAGTCCACGCTTTCCAGCCCGAACCAATTCAGAATGTTGTTCACCATTCCTCCCCGAAGCGCCAGAAATTGCAAGATCATGCCGCACATGACCACCGTGGAAATAAAATGCGGCGCATATGTAATCAACTGCACGCTCTTGGTGAATTTCTTCAAGGGCATGGTGTGAATCAATACCGCCAGCATCACCGGAATGGGGAACGTCGCCAGGGAATACAGACTGATAACCACCGTATTGCGCAACACACGCAGGAACATATAATTTTGCACAAACATACGGAAGTGCTTGAGTCC
>JAQXRL010000112.1 GCA_029218505.1 Eubacteriales bacterium
GTCTCCTCTGCCGCAATGGCCGAGGAACCCTACAAGCTCATGATCGGTCGTTCTGTCGATCCGAATCAAGGTTTCGTCAACGGCGATACCATTGATGACAACATCTGGTATCGTGAGATTGAGAGCCGGTTGGGCATTGACGTCGAAAACGAATGGACCGTCATGTCCGGCGAATACAACACCAAGCTGAACCTGTCGATCGCCTCCGGAGAAATTCCGGACATGCTGTATGTGAACAACCAGACGCAGTTAAACACGCTGGTTGAAGCCGAAATGGTTGCCGATCTGACGGAGGTTTATGAGCAATATGCTTCCGAAAAGACAAAAGCATTCATGACTGGCGATGGTGGCGCTGCTTTGGATATTTGCACTTACGATGGCAAATTGTACGCTCTGCCCAACATGAACGCGACCGTTTACAACGTAAGCCTGCTGTGGATTCGTCAAGACTGGCTGGATAACCTTGGTTTATCCCGTCCTGAAACCATGGAGGATGTGATCAACATTGCCCGCGCCTTCACGACAGATGACCCGGATGGCAACGGCGTGGACGACACCTATGGCTTGGCATTCAGCCAGACGTTGTTTGATGGCACGACTTCCCTCACCGGTCTGTTCAATAGTTATGGCGCATATCCGGATCACTGGGTTCGGTTGGAAGACGGCACCTTGGGCTATGGCAATATTCAGCCCGCCGCCAAAGAAGCTCTCGCGGCAATGGCTTCCATGTACCAGGAAGGCTTGATTGATCCTGATTTTGCCGTGAAGGATACCGCGAAGGTTCAGGAAGAGGTTCAAGGCAAAAAGTTCGGTATGCTGTTTGGACGCAACTGGTCCAACTACGGCTGTGGCACCGTTGACGATGTATGGTGCAACTGGTTGGTCATGCCCGTTCCCAGCGCCAACGGCGAGGAAGTGACCTATAGCGTCTATAATTCTGCCAACGGCTATCATGTTATCCGCGCCGGTTACGAGCATCCGGAAGCGCTGGTCGAGATCATGAATCTGTACATTGACATTGTCTATGGCGATCAGGCCGCGGGAAATACCATGATTACCGACTATGACGAGAACGGGAATTGCATTGGCATCAGCTCTCTGGCTCCCGTTAGCACACTGCTGCCGAACGCCCAGACCGTTACCGCGCTGGAACAGCTTGTCAAGGCTGTTGATTCCCGCGACGCGTCCTTGCTGGAAGGCTGTCTGACGGAAACCGATAAGTTCGAACCCTCTGTGGCGTACCTGGACAACCATGATACCACCTACTATGGCCAATATTACCAGTATGTCTCCTTCAAGGTCACTGTCGAAGAAATCGGCATGGACGCCCTGATGGAAAACGCTTTCACCGGAACCACGCCCACGATGGATGAGAAAGGCAGCATTCTGGACGACTATACCCGCCAGATGTATACCAAAATCATCATGGGAGAGGAGCCCATCGAGGCCTTCGATACCTATGTTTCCAAGTGGAACGCCATGGGCGGTGCGGACATCACCGCAGAGGTGAATGCCATCGCCGGCAAGTAATCTTAGCTTCACGGGCCTTCCGAATGGGGTAGTAGTACCGCTCCGCGGGAAGGCCCGCTTTTTGTTCGCCATGTCTCATCCGGAATTTTTTCCACATGCTTCATGAATTGAAGCTTTCCTCTCATTTGCAATGTTTCCATCTCTTCGCTTGCCCTGCCGGGAGGAAAACATAATTCCGCAAAGGAGTGCTTTTTTTGAAGAATGTATCCGCAACCGCCTCTCAGCAGCGCACGCTGCGCTGGCACAAATTCCTTCGGGAGCTTCCGCTGCATCTATATCTGCTTCCGGCAATCATCCTGGTGATCACGTTTTGCTATGTTCCTATGATGGGCGTGGTGATTGCCTTTCAGAACTTCAAAGTGTTCAAGGGATGGTTTGCCGCACCTTGGGTGGGGCTCGCTAATTTTCGATATGTCATTCATCTGCCGAACTTTTCTCAGGTTTTGTACAATACTGTCTTCATTTCCTTTCTGAAGATCGTCTGCTCGCTGGTGGTGCCCATTGTCGTTGCGCTCATGTTTAACGAAATGCAAAGCACGGGACTGAAGCGCACTCTGCAAACCGTCATGTATCTGCCTTACTTCATGAGCTGGATCATCTTGGGCGGTATCATCAAGGATTTGCTGGACACCAATGGCCTTATCAATAATGTCCTTGCCTCGTTGGGGCTGCAGAAGGTGAATTTGCTTACCAGCAACGATAGCTTCCGCAGTGTATTGGTCGTAACGGACATTTGGAAAACCTTCGGCTATAATACCATCATCTATCTGGCGGCGCTGACCGGCATCGATCCTTCGCTGTACGAGGCGACGATGATCGATGGCGCAAACCGATGGCAGCAAACATGGCACATTACGCTTCCTGGAATGCGTTCCGTGATCGTCATGATGGCGACGCTAAGTTTGGGCAATATTCTCAACGCAGGCTTCGAACAGGTTCTGGTTCTCTATAACGATTTGGTTATGGAGTCGGGCGACATCATTGATACCTTTGTTTATCGCCTGGGTTTGGAGCAAGGCAAGTACAGCGTATCTACGGCTGTTGGTCTGTTCAAATCTGCTGTGTCCCTGGTTTTGATCAGTACGGCATATTATTTGGCGAACCGTTTTGCCGATTACCGCATTTTTTAAGGGGGCGGTTGTATGAAATGCGAAACAAAAAGCCGAAAATTGTTTCTGGCGATCAACGGAACGCTGTTGATTCTGCTGGGCGTTTTGTGTCTGGTGCCCATTATCAACGCGATCGCCGTTTCTTTTAGCGGCGCGGTAGCGATTGGGGCCGGCAAAGTCACGCTTTGGCCCGTGGATTTCCAACTGGATTCCTATCGCTATATTCTATCCCGCAGCGAATTTTTCGACGGACTGTTCGTTACGCTGAAGCGTTTGGTGCTGGGCACAGTGATTCAGATGGTGGTTACTGTATTTACGGCCTTTCCGCTGTCCATGGAAAAGCGGGATTTCCGCTTTCGGACGGTCTATGTATGGTTCTTTGTGTTTACAATGCTCTTTGGTGGCGGCTTAATTCCGTTGTATCTGCAAATCCGTTCGCTGAAGCTGCTGGATACCATTTGGGCGCTGATTCTGCCCGGCGCAGTATCCGTTTACAATATTATCCTGATGTTGAATTTCTTCCGCGGTTTGCCCAGAGAGCTATCCGAAGCGTTTTACGTGGACGGCGCAAACTATCACCATGTGCTTTGGCAGCTGTACATTCCGCTGTCTGCGCCTTCTTTCGCCACGATTTTGCTGTTCACCATGGTTGGCCATTGGAACAGCTGGTTTGAAGGCTTGATTTACATGAATCATCCCCGGAATTATCCGCTCGCTACTTATTTATATACCATCGTTCAAACCTTCGATTATTCCAATATCTCTCAGGAATCCGCGGAACTGCTGTCGCGAATTACCACCCGGAGTGCGAAGTGTGCCCAAATTGTTGTAGCAATGATTCCCATTGTCTGTGTCTATCCATTTTTGCAGAGGTATTTTGTCAAGGGAATTGTGTTGGGCAGCGTCAAAGGTTAAGATGAAGGAGGCACGGTTATGCTGTATCATCCAAATCAGTTGTATGTCTGGGATACTTGGTGCTATGTTTGGCGGAATGAAATGCATTGCATCCATTTGCAACTTCCCCGAAAGGGCTGCGAACGTCCTGCAAGGGAATATGGCGCGCTGGCGCATGCCGTTTCCCCGGATCTTGTGCATTGGCGCGAGGCCGGTATGGCACTGTATCCGGGTGAGCCTGGCTCTTATGATGATCGCGAGCTATGGACAGGTTGCGTCGTTGAGGATCAGGGCACGCTCTATATGTATTACACAGCCCGATCCAGCCGCGAAAACGGCCAGGTCAACCGCATCGGATTGGCGACTTCTACCGATGGTTACACTTGGGTGCGCCATCCGGAGAATCCAATTCTCACGCCGGACGAACGCTGGTATGCTGGTGAAAAGCATCAGATCGAGCTATACGGCCACGGACATCCCATTATGGATTGCCGGGACATGTGCGTCGTGAAGGATCCAAACGGAGACGGTTGGTGGGGCTTCTTTGCCGCCCGCCGACATGCCGATACCAACGCCGATTCTTCTGTCATTGGGTTGGCCCATTCAAAGGATCTTGTGCATTGGGAGCAATATCCGCCATGTTTTATGCCCAAATACCTTGGCTGCGTCGAAGTGCCGGATGTATTTTCTCTGGACGGCAAGTGGTATATGATCTGTCTGACGGGCAATTGCTACGGGCACCGTGGTTGCGTTTCCGATCCGCTGCTGACCCGCGCCACCGTCTATGCCGTTTCGGACAACATTTGCGGCCCTTATGTGATGATGGAGGACGACAATGTGCTTCTGGGTTCGGTGGTGCAGCAGGGCTACAGCGCCAAGACTGTGCTATGGAACGGCGTGCGCACGCTGTTTTATACCCAGAGCGAGGGCGTGCAATTTCCCCACGGCAGCCTTTCGCGCCCCCAACAGGTCCGTGCCGATGCCAAGGGCCATCTTCGGTTATGCTGGCATCCTGCCTGCGATTCCTTGTATATTCCCGAAACGCCGGGGAAATTTATGGATCCTCGGGATGGACGCTGGGGCAGTCTCGGTGCGTGGCGCATGGAAGATAACGGCGTTCAGGGAGGTTGCGACGGCGATTGGGCGGTTCTTCCTTGGGAAAAGCCCTTTGAAGACGGTTACATTGCTTGCGAAATCGAACTGCAAACCGCCCGTTCGGCGGGAATATGCCTGCGCATGCCTGGGGAGGACATCATGTCCGGCGGCGTTGCCGTATTGCTGGATGCGAAGCAGAATCAATTGGTGCTTACGAAAATACGCGAATTCCCGAATCTGGAGGCGCGCACTTTCCCGATGGAACGCAACCGCAGATATCGTTTGAAAGTGGTTGTGACCGGCTATGTATTCAATGTTTACATAGATGATGTGTTGTGGATACAGTGCTATGAACCATGCGCGCGCACGGGTCATGCGGCGCTGTTCGTGGAACACGGCACGGCATTTTTTGCCAATTTGAACCTTCAAAAGGAGTTGTGATGATGAAGGGCGCATCCATCGAACGCTTGCTGAAAGGCGTATATCGGCTGCGCGTCGGCGAGCCAGAATCCATTACGCCGGTGAAATACAAGGAATATCCCGCGAAGGAGTGGGGGAGCGATTCCCCAATGCCATTCGACGCCGGCGAAATCGAATGGAACGCGGATCATCGGGGACTTGCTGTCTCCCTTCCGCTGAACGAGCAGGTTTTCGGCTTTGGCCTTCAGCTGAAGGGACTGAACCACACGCGCATGAAGCGCACCTTGCGTTGCGAGGCCGATCCGCCTTCTTCCAATGGAGAATCCCATGCGCCCGTCCCGTTTTACGTTACCACGGGCAGTTATGGCGTGTTGGTGGATACTGCCCGCTATGCTACCTTTTACTGCGGACAGGCCAAGCTGGCTGGTGAATCCATCGGCATGGGCGCGGAAACTTATCTAAATTGGATGGTTACGGAAAAGCAGTATCAGGAGTATGTGGATCGGGATACCACCCGGATGTATATCGAAATTCCCCATGCCAAGGGCGTGGATCTGTATTTGTTCGCGGGCGAAAGCATGTTGGAGGCGGTAGAGAAGTACAACATGTTTTCCGGAGGCGGCGTACAGCCTCCGGATTGGGCTTTGCAGATGTGGTATCGTCTGTATGTCCGTTCGAATGCAGAGGAATGGTGCTCCTATGCGGATAAGTTCGCCAGCGAAGGTTGGCCGATCGGCGTACTGGGGTTGGAGCCTGGCTGGCAAACGCACGCCTATGCTTGCACGTATGTCTGGGATGAAGATCGCGTGGGAGATTGGCGGGGTGCGCTAAACCATATGCGGGAAAAGGGCTTCAAGGTCAATCTGTGGGAACATGCCTTTGTACATCCAGATTCCCCGATTTACAATGCAATACGCCCTTACTGCGGCAATTTCGAAACATGGGGTGGGCTGGTTCCCGATCTTTCCATCCCCGAAGCGCGGGAAATCTTTGCCCGTCAGCAGAAGACGCTCATGGCGGACGGGTTCAAAATGGATGAATGCGATAACAGCGACTACAACGGCTGTTGGTCTTTTCCGGATACAGCCCGTTTCCCATCCGGCATGGACGGCGAGCAAATGCACCAGCTGATGGGCACGCTGTATGCTCAAACCATGAATCTGGTTTGCCCCGATTCTTATCACAGTTGCCGCGCAGCTTATGCGTTTGCCGCGCCATATCCCTATGTGCTGTACAGCGACCTGTACGACCATGAGGAATTCATACGGGGCGTCGTGAATTCCGGCTTCAGCGGTCTGCTTTGGGCTCCGGAAGTGCGTCATGCCAACAGCGTTCGGGACTTGATTCGCAGAATGCAGACTGCTTTGTTTAGTCACCAGATGCTGATCAACGCATGGTATCTGCGCAATCCGCCGTGGGAGCAGATCGATATGGGAAAAAACCTGGAAAATGAACCAATGGAAAACGCGGAGGAAGTTACGCGCCTTGCGCGGGAACTGGCCAATCAGCGTCAAGCCATGTTGCCCTATTTGAGAGATTGCTTTCGCCGTTATCGCGAAGAAGGACGTCCTGTTTTTCGCGCGCTGGTTATGGATTGGCAGAACGATCGCAATACATGGCATATCGATGATGAATACATGGTTGGCGACCGGTATTTGTTTGCGCCGCTTACCGAAAAGAGCGACACGCGCCGTGTCTATTTGCCCGAAGGACGTTGGACTCTTCGTGGAAAAGAATACCTTCCGGGTTGGCATGAGCTGACCTGCAAATTGGAGGAATACCTTCTGTTTGAAAGACAGGCAGTGTGAGCCGCTGTCATGCAACGAAGGGGCCGTTCCCGGCGATGATGCAACAGCGGGAGGGTTTTTCCCGGGAACGCTTGGGCTGCGCCTGCAAGAAGGACGTGATCAAGCAATATCCTTCTTTTTCGTCTTTCCCGGGTACGTTCAGGCAACCGTCCGCAATAGAAGAACGTCTCTCGAGCTCTTTGGGCATGGGCAGTTCGATCAAACGGTCACGGGTATTGAGCAGGGCCTGAATTCTCACAGTGTCGTCGTGGATGCCGTCGCCATCGATGACGGGCATGCTGCGAAACCTCCTCGCATG
>JAQXRL010000113.1 GCA_029218505.1 Eubacteriales bacterium
TAAAAGTGGTGTATGACATCTATCACCAACAGGTGATGGAAGGCAACATCATTCCCAACGTAACAGGCAATCTGGATTGCATTGCGCATCTGCACAGCGCAGGTCATCCCGGCCGCAACGAACTGCAATACGGCGAAAACGACTACAAGGTCATCTTTGCCGCCATCGACAAGGCGGGTTACAAAGGCGCCTGCGGTCTGGAATACCATCCGCTGATGCTGCCGGAGGAAAGTCTGATGGAAGCCAAGCGCATTTATGGCGAATCTGAAAGCCGGACGGAAGCGCGGCAATAATGGCCGCGTACATGCCGTCCGCCCCGACGGAACAGCGTCCAAGCGACGGCTTTGTTCTCGCCTTTTGACATCATCGGAAATGCCTGCCATGGAGACGCGCCTCCCTGGCAGGCATTGCTTGTTCGCCAAATCGGCGCAAAACCCTCCAGTTCAACGGGGCGCATAAAGAAAAAGCTTTCGCAAAAGACATGGAGCCACATCGCAGATGTGGCTCCACTGTGAATCGAAAGAGATCGAGATTGTACAAGACAGAATGGAATACATCCCCGAAAGGGACTTTGCGAAGCATGGGACGAACCATCATCTCCATGCCATTTGGGAGTGCATCCACAACGGATCTGCGGATTGGTCAAACCAACCGTTCAACGGGTGTTTACGACTCTGCCGCAGAAACCTCTCGGGCAATGAATTGATCAACGGTCTGTTGTATTGCTCCCCGTTTGCTTTCAATATCCGTGAGCAACTTCATCTGCGCCCGGGCACGAATCAGGTTGTGCTCCGGCGAACGCACTTTGAAGTACAAATCGCCGTCCATATAATCCGTCAAAAAGCGCATGGCCAACTCGCACGTCATTACCTCGATGCCCAATGGAAGGTTTTCCATTTCCGCAATGGTGAGAAAACCCTTGGTGCGGGACACGAAACCCTTCGTAAACAGCTCAAACAATTCCATATCCAAGTGAATTTTTTCCGTATCCGGCTCGTCCTCCGCCGCAGTGGACGCGCCGAAGCGAATTGCATCGCCATAGTCATACAGCACGGAACCAGGCATCACCGTGTCCAGATCAATGGGGCAAAGCGCTTTGTCCGTATTGGTATCAATGAGCACGTTGTTGATCTTTGTATCGTTGTGCGTCACGCGCAAGGGCAAAATGCCTTGTTCAATCATGCCAACAATCTTTGACATGCGCTTTCGGCGTTCGAAGAAGAAATCAATTTCCGGTTCCAGATCTTTTACTCTGCCTGCGCGATCCTCCGCAACGGAGGCAACAAAGGTGTAAAAACGCTTGCGCGTATTGTGAAAATCCGGAATGGTTTCGTAAAGCTCATCGGCAGGAAAATCCGCCAGCAATCGTTGAAAGGCGCCGAAGGCCACGCCCGCCTCATAAAAATGTTCCGGTTTTTCCACTCGGTCATATGCGCGCGCCTGGTCGATGAAATGGTACGCACGCCAGCAGCTGCCTCTGCCATCCACGTACATGTTTTTCCCTTGATCGGTTTCGATCACGGTCAGCGTGCTGCGTTCCGGCGGCAAGCCCAACTGTGCACAATTTGCCCGCAGATGGTTCGTCACCCGTACAATGTTGCTCATTACCTGTTCCGGGTGTTTGAAGGCATAATTATTGATTCGCTGCAACACATACTGCGTGGTTTTCCCTTCCCGCGTTTTGTAGGAAAGATGATATGTGTTGTTGATATTGCCCGACTGAATCTCTTCCGCCGACAAATACACGCCCTCAAAGCGAAAATGTCCCAGAACATGCTTGATGTCATTGTATACCAAAGCACTTCCCTCCATCATCCGAAAAGAGCATCCACAAACTGCCTTGCGTCAAACGGCTGCATGTCGTCCAGTTGCTCGCCAAAGCCAATATAGCGCACAGGCAAACCCAATTCGTTGCGAATCGCAATGGCAATTCCGCCCTTGGCCGTGCCGTCCAGCTTGGTGAGAATAATGCCGTCAATATTCGCCACGTCCCGGAACACCTGCGCCTGGGCAAGGCCGTTCTGACCCGTTGTGGCGTCAATGACCAAAAGGGCATGCAGCCTGGCTTGCGGATATTCCCGTTCCACGACGCGGCTGATCTTCCGCAATTCCTCCATTAAGTGCGTCTTGTTGTGCAGCCGTCCTGCCGTGTCTACCAGCAGCACGTCGGCGTGGCGTCCTTTCGCAGCCTGGATGCCGTCAAACACCACTGCCGCGGGATCAGCGCCTTCCTTTTGCTTGACGATGGGCACGTCTGCGCGTTCCGCCCATACTGTAAGCTGTTCGGCCGCCGCCGCGCGAAAGGTATCCGCCGCGCAAATGATCACCCGCCGGCCCATGGCCTTCATGCGGGACGCCAGCTTTCCAATGGACGTGGTTTTGCCCACGCCGTTCACGCCAATTATCAACAGCACCATCGGGCTCTCCAGCGGCATCGCATCCGCATGCATGATTCCCGCCAAAATATCCTTCAGCGCTTCCTTGGCTTTTTCCGGATTGCCGATTTTTTCCTGAACGCACTTCTGCTTCAATTGTCCTACTGCCAATTCCGTGGTCTTTACGCCCACGTCCGCCATAATGAGAATGTCGGACAAATCCTCATAAAAGTCGTCGTCCAACTCCTTGTAGTTTTCCACCAGTTCATCCATGCGGCCGGAAAACACGTCTCGGGTTTTTTTCAAACCCGTTTTGATTCTGTCAAACAATCCCATTCTCTTTCCTCCTGTCTGCACGGGGCGGAAAAGCACATCCTCAAGATGCCTCTCCCAGTTCCACGGAAATTGTC
>JAQXRL010000114.1 GCA_029218505.1 Eubacteriales bacterium
CCACGAATTCGTGGCGGACGGTTTTGCCTGTTCGCCGGACAGGCGTCAACAGAGGACAGGCGGAAGAATGCGGCGCCACCGGGAACGCAAGACGGCAATTTCGACGCGGGGCGGTCGCCTTTGCTGAATTGGCCAAACCACCCGTTCAACGAACGGTTATGGCTTCGGGGCGTCCGCGAAGAAGGCGGCGCATCAGGCGGCTGGACTCCACTGCGTCCTTTTGCGCCAGTACGGATTCGATTTCCTGAAAATCTGCCTGATCCACCAGGCTTTCCAGATAATCCAGCCATTGCGCGCTTTCTGCCACGGCGTTTCTGCCGTCTTCCCGGAAGGGGAATTGATCCAGCGTCATGTATCCGGCATAGCCCGTTCTGCGCAGCCAGTACAGGAATTCCAGATATTCCAGCGTGTGCACGCTGCCCACGATCATGTCGTCGTCCCAAAGCCGGTAATTGTCGTTGATGTGAATGTGCATCAGCTTATCGCCGTGCAGCTTGCACATGGCCACGGCTTCTGCGGGAGATTCGTATCCCAGGGCGGCGTGCCCATAGTCCAGGGCAACGCCCAGATTGTCCGCGCCCACTTCCCGGCAAAGCAGCAGCGTGCTGCCCACCGTGCTGACATAGCAGTGGGTGCGCGGTTCCTTGATCTTGTATTCCAGCGTAACGTTGATCTCCCGGCGATAGTCGCACAATTCCGCCAGAGCGTCCGCCAGCAGCCGGTGTTCCCGCAGATAGTCCGCCTGAAACAGATAATCATAACCGTCCTGTCCCAGCCACAGCGTCATGATGTTGCTGTTCACTTCCGCCGCAAAGTCCATGGCGGCCTTGGCGTCTGCAATGGCCTGGGCGCGAACGCCCGGGTCTATGGACGTGAGACTGCCCTGTTGATACAGCGGATTGGCAAAGGTGTCCGTGGCCACGGACGCCACCTTGAGTCCGGTTCTCTGCAAATTGCGCAGAATGCCGGGCTTGTCCGCCAAAAACTGCTGGTTCATCACCAGGTCTACGGCGGAAAGCAGCGGAATGCTCTTTACCCGGTCAAACATTTCCTCCATGGAAAAATCCCGGCCATACGCGGAACAATAACGATCCGAACAAGAGGCCACATTGAAGATAAACACCGAATATTTGCGTTCCATATCCTGATTCCTCCAGTATCTGCCGCTTTTCAGAAAATTCCGCGCATGTCCGCGCCGGTTTCCGGAATCCAAACCCGGAACCGATCCTGCGCGGGATTGGTCATGCCCGCCGACGCGTAATCAACCAGTCGTATATCCTGCTTTTGCCCTCGCACGGTGCCGGACGTCTGGAAGGCGACCATGGGCATGCTGTCCTCCCGGGGAAGGGAGAGGCGCTTTTGCGCGGCGTCGCCGTCCACGGTGGTGGAAAAAATGGGCGTGCCGTATCGGCTGTCGATGGCCAGCAGCAGCGGACCGTATTCCAACGCAATGCAAGGCATGTCGTCCACCATTTCTCTGTGGCGGCGAACGGGCATATCCAGCGTTAGCGCAATGCGCGTGCCTTCCGGGGGAAATACGCCCTCCAGAACCGCGTGGCCGTTCTGCACGGAAACGCGCTGTTCCTTTCCGTCCCGAAGGAGAGAAAAATGTTCGCACCAGGCGGGAATGCGCAGCAGCAGCGTCATGGCATGGGCGGCTTGCGGGAACACTTCCAGGGCAATTTCTCCGTTCCGGGGATATTCCGTGCGCATGCGGATCCGCACGGGCACGTCATCCACCATTGCGACCTGTTCAAAGGATGCGTATAACGGCAAGGCCAGCGTGCCCGCCTTGGCAAATACGGCGCATTCCGGCAGATGCGCCATCATGGTCAGACCGCGAAAGCGGCAACAGCTGTATCGGGTTGGTTCCGTTGCCACGGCCTTCTGCCCGTAATTTCCCTGATAGTAGGCGAAGTCGCTGCCATCCGGAGCCTGGGAGCCAAACAGGTGGTTGTACAGCGCGCGCTCAAAGGCGTCGTAATACCGCCCGTCCAACGCGTCTGCGTACAGCGCCAGGGATAGTTCCATCCAGCCCACCGCCACGCAGTTTTCGTTGGTCAAAAGATCTCTGGGAAGCATGGCCGCGCGATTCCGGTTCAACGTCCATACCTCGGCGATGTCTCCGCAGCCCGTGACGCCAACGTGGTGTTCCTGCAAGTCCTGCCAGAAGGCTTGCGCGGCGGCAATGCAGCGCGCGTCGTGTGCAACCTTGCCGTATTCCACCATGCCCAGGAGAAACGCCAGGGTTTCAATGCCCTTTTGGCTGCCGAATCCCAAAACGCTGGGATTGGACAGCATGTTGTGCTTGGGGCTTGCCTCGCAGGTATCCAGAATGTACCGGCAAAAGCGAAGATATCGTTCCTCCCCGGTGCGGGCATAGAGCTGCGCGGCGGGAAGCAGAACGACCAAATGTTGGGAGCCGCCGTTTCCGCTTCGAAGCAGCATGGGTCCGTCAGGGCGCATGAACCCTTGCGCGATGCCGTCCATGCATCGCATGGCTGCGTGCAGCGCCCGTTCATCCCGACAGGCGTCCCAATAGGCGATCAATCCGAAGCAGGTAAACGCCTGGTTCCAGACGGAGAAGGACGCGTATTCGTTTCCGGGCGCATATCCGCCCAGATATCCGTCTTCGCGCTGCCCCTGCAAAATGCCTTCCACAACCCTGGCGGCGTTTTCCATCGGCGCGCCGTCGCCGCGATTTCGATGATAGGCGGCGCAGATATCCAAATATTTCCCGGCGAATTCGGGTTCCGCGAAGCTCAGGTCATGCGTGCCGCAATAGGCCGCAGCCAGGGCGGCAGGATCCTGGCGCAGAAACAAATTGCGATATGTATTTTCCAAACGCCTTCCCAAAACAGATTCCGGCAAAAACTTTGCCCAATGCTTTTCCATCTTGTTCCCTTTCCTCCGTTTGTGCGCGAACGCGCATGTTTGGTTCAGTATAAAGAGGCGGAAGACGCTTTGTCAAGCGTGTTTTTTTTGCACGCGCGAAAGGAAACTTGTATCGGATGTTTTTGCCGGAAATCGCAAAAAAATCGGCCGTAGGCAAACAAATCCGGGTTGTTTTGCGCGATGAATGCGATGGGCCGGCGCCATGTTTTGCGCATGGAGCCGGCCGCGGGTGTTTTGCCTCCCTGTGGAATTTGACGCCGGATGCTTTCGTAATCTCTGTAAGCGTTTCGGTCTCCGGCGCCTATATGAACCGTCCCAGACGGAACGGAGTCGGGAGGAGCGTTACGTGGAACTGGTCATCGCGCAACCGCAGCGGGGACACAGCGAACCGGAGGCGGATGCGCAGGTGGTTCCGCAATTGGAGCATGTGCTGGTGCAGCAACTTCCCCGGGCGCTGCCGGACACCGTGCCGCAGGCGCATGTGCCGCCGGCAGCCGTGGTGGTGGAGGGCGAGGATCCATCGGCGCACTTGAAGGCGCAGGATGACTGCGGGAACAACGGCAAACTAAAGAATTCGTCGCAGACATTTTCTGCAAATTCTTCACAGGGCGGTACTTCGCAGAAACCGTATGTGGGCACCATGATGTCCACTTCCGCAATCACCTTGAGAACCACGGTGATGCAGATGGTAATTTCAAAGGTGCAGGCGCCAATGTAAGTTCCGGAAACGCAAATCGCGCTAACCAAGCTTTCCAATGTGAAGGGGATGATGGATTCGTCCGGGATGCAAAGCAAAACGTCCCGATCCACGGAAACCGTTGCCTGGCCCATCCATTCCTGGCAGCGCTGGTCGATGAACAGCACATCGATCGGAACGTCCACCGTGCAGCGAACCCGGGCAAATTGCGGCCGGTCGCAGAGTCGTTCAATGCTCAGGTTGGAAATGGCGCCTGCCGTGGTGGACGAACGGCAGCTTTCAAACGTCCATGCGCCAAAGGGCTGCGGCAACTGACAGGGGCTGTTTTCAGCGTTCTCCACCGCTTCCTCATGGGTAATGCCCGTTCCGCAAGTGGGGCATGTGCAGGTGCAGCGGTTGTCCTGGCATGTGCAGGCGCAAGAACGGTTGTTCGTCGGCTTGCAGCCTTCCCCGGGCAACACCGGCACGATGTTGGAAATGACAACCTTTTTGTCGTCCAACTGCTGCTGCTGGAGACAGGAATCGTAAATGTTCTTTACCTGGATACATACGCGTTGGTTCAGGCCCGTTAGAATGCTTCCGCTCACGACGCCGGGACATGCGTCCGTATTGGCGTTCTTGTAACTGTAAAACGACATGTTCATTCCTCCTTGGACGCGCTTTCACGCGTCGCTCTCTGTCCGCGGGCGCTTCGCCCACACTGCATCATATGACTTTCGCTGTTTTGCGTGCCTGCTTCGTTTGGTCAAAATAGACGCCTTTGCCGTGAAAATCTTATGCTTGTTCGCATTTGTGTCATAATTCAGAAATATTGTCTTGACAATGCAATATTTTTGTAATATAATACCTGTAATTCACCGGAGAGGAAGGGATGTACGATGCGCGAAAAGCGATTGCGGCGTTGTATCGCCATGCTGGGCGCCCTGATATTGTGCATGGGTTGCGCGCGGGCGGAAAGCGCCATTGTTGTGGAAAGAGTAGCGGTGTACGCTCAGGCGAGCACTTCTTCGAAGAAGCTGGGCACGGCCGCTTCGGGAACGAAGCTGACGCTCGTCGCGGAAAAAGGCGGATGGGCGAAGGTGGAATTAAACGGAAACGAAGGGTACATGAAGTCGTCCGTGCTGGCGAAGCAGGTGAATATGACCGCATATGCGTCCAAGGATGGCGTCAAAGTGTATGCCTCCGCGTCCACGGCGTCGAAGGTTGTGGCGAAACTGGACGCCGGGTGCGCGGTCTGCGTGGATTCGATTTATGACGGCTGGTGCCGGGTCATCAAGAACGGAGAGGCGTACTTCCTGCGCAAGGCGGATCTGACGCCGGACGCGCCGGAAGCGCAACCTGAAAGCGAGACGTACAAAGCATATGTGCAGCAGAACAACGCAAAGGTGTACGCGTCCTGGAACACGAATTCCAAGGTGCTGTGCCTGCTTTCGCAAAATACCCAGGTAACGGTGGTGGATGTCCGCGATTCGTGGTGCAAGGTTCGCAATGACCGGGGGGAAATCGCCTTCATGTTGAAGACCGATCTGGCCGCGACCCGGGCGGAGGAACAGCAAGCGGGATTGCGTTATGGCGACAAGGGCGACGACGTCAAGCGGTTGCAGACCCGACTGAAGGAACTGGGATATTTTTCCGGCAATATTGGGGGAAATTACCTGGATCTTACCGCGGCAGCGGTTCGCGCGTTTCAAAGCGCGGCAAATTTGGATGTGACCGGCGAAGCCAATAGCGCAACCCTGCAAGTGCTGGCGTCCGACAGCGCGCCGGAGGCGCCAAAGCCAACGGGAGATTCCACGGTGGCGGCTGCTACCGGCAGCGCAAAGGAAATGGATTGGTGGACCAGCGATATACGCAGCATTTTTGCCATCAATACCGTGGCGACAATCACGGATGTGGAAACGGGGATTTCATGGCAGGAAGTGCGCAAGGGCGGCACCAATCATGCGGATGTGCAGCCGCGAACGGCGGCGGACACGGCAGCCATGAAAAAAGCCTATGGCGGCACCTGGTCGTGGGACAGGCGCGCCATCATCGTAACGATTGACGGCGTAAATTATGCCGCATCCATGAACGGCATGCCCCACGGTTCCGGGTCTATTTCGGACAACAATTTCGACGGCCACCATTGCATTCACTTCACCAACAGCCGCACCCACGGATCCAACGCCGTGTGCAAGCTGCATCAGGCGGCCATTCAAAAGGCGGCGGCTTGGAAGGGTTAAGTTCGAAAAAGCTCCCTCGGCATATCGTGCCGACGGGAGCTTTTTGCAGGCGGAAACAGGCTGCGAAATTGAGCGCGGTTGCGCGTCAGGCATTGTGTTGCAAAGCCAACAGAGATTCTGCGCGTCGAAGGGCTTCGTCAATGTTTGCGCAGAAATGGTCTTCGCCTGCGCGCGCGATGAAGCCGGATTTGCGCATTAACTTCATGGGTTGGGCATTGACATGGGAGAACAGCACGTCGACGCCGTTGTTCTGACACGCGCCCAGCACCGATTCCAGGGAATGCAGCGCGGAAATATCCATGGCGGGCACGCCGGACATGCGTAGAATCAGCACGCCATCCTGCTGTTGAGGCGCAATGATGGAAAACTTGTCTGAAGATCCAAAGAACATGGGGCCTTTGATTTCAAAGACGCGCACGCCTGCCGGCACGCTGCGAAGGCGCGGATCATCCAGCGTGGAGGAATCATCCAGATATTTCCAGCCGCAGACTTCGGTTTCGTCGGCCATGCGCTTCATAAACAGCACGCAGGCCAGTGCCAGGCCCACGCCAATGGCGACCACCAGATCGAACATCACCGTGAGAATCAGCGTGGTTAATAACACCAATATGTCGCTCTTGGGCGAAGTTTTGCACAGGGAAACGGCGGTGCGCCAACCACTCATATTGTAGGCGACCATCAGCAAAATGGCCGCGATGGTGGGCATGGGAATGAGCGCGGCATAGGGCATCAGCAGGATCAAAATCAAAAGCAGAACCAACGAATGCACCATGCCGGCCACAGGAGTTCGGCCACCGTTTTTGATGTTGGCGGCGGTGCGCGCAATGGCGCCGGTGGCGGGAATTCCTCCAAAGAGCGCGGAGACGATGTTCCCGGCTCCCTGGGCAACCAGTTCCACGTTGGGGCGGTGTTTGTCTCCCACCATGCCGTCCGCTACGACGCAGGACAGCAGAGATTCAATGGCCGCCAGCACGGCAATGGTAATCGCGTCCGGCAGCATGGCAACGACCGTCTGCAAATGAAAAGCGGGCATGGAAAGCGATGGCAGGCGGGAGGAGATGGCGTACAGATCTCCGATGGTGTTCACCGGCAGCGCAAACAGTTTGACCAACGCGGAAGCGGCCAAAACTGCGATGAGAGACGCGGGAATTTTGCGAAAAATCATGGGCCAGACAATCAGAATTGCCAGGGAGAACAACCCCACGCCCAGCGCCATCCAGTTCATGGTTCCAATGCAATCCAGGACGGCGCGCAGCTTGTCCATCGTTTCAATGGGGGATGTGGAGAATGTGATGCCCAGGAAATCCTTGAGTTGGCCGATGACCAGGGTAATGGCGATGCCCAGGGTGAAGCCCGTGGTAATGGTATAAGGAATGAACCGGATCAGGCTGCCAAATTGAAAGATTCCCATGAGCAACAGCAGAATGCCTGCCAGGATGGTGGCGACGATCAGGCCGTCCATGCCGCTTTGGGCAACAATGCCGGCCACAATGGTGGCAAATGCAGCGGTAGGTCCTGCGATTTGCACGCTGCTGCCACCCAGCAGCGAAATGACGAATCCGGCGGCAATGGCGGTGTAGAGTCCCTGTTCGGGCTGAACGCCAGACGCCAGCGCAAGGGCAATGGACAGGGGAAGGGCAATGATGGCCACAATGACGCCGGCGACAACATCTTTCATCAATTGTGCGCGGGAATATTGTTTCAGGGCGGAAAACAATTTGGGCGTTCGTTCTTCCATGGTCGATGCCTCCGTGAAAATGAAATGGAACATATAGCATAGACCGGATTTCCCGTTGACACAAGCGAATTTGTGTTGCAATCTGGGAAAATCCTTCCAAGAAGCGCCCCCTTGTGGGCAATTGTACCCCTCGTTCCCGGCCTGGCGTGTTGGCGAATGGGACGTGCGGAAGATAGAAACGCTCGACGGCAAGGAAAAAGAAGGCGACTGTGTCAGGGCGACGCCTGCCTTTGAAAACCGCCGCTTAGATTGCAGATTGTTTTTTCAGCATCCCTTTTCGTTTTTCCAGTATCGGGAACAGTCGCGTTCCCGATGCAAAAAAGCATAGTCAATAAGCTCTCTTCGAATCAACGCAGGATCCGAAAACACGATCCGTTCCTGGATCATCTGGTTGACTTCCTTCTCTGTATAATCCTTGCCGGCCTCAAATTGATCGGCAATGCGCTGAAGCACAATCATCCTTACCGGATGCTTGGAAGGGTATTGTTTCAGCCTTCCGGCCTCATCGAAAGAATGATCCGCCATTTTTTGATAATCTTTCATTTTCAGTTGCAACCTCCTGGAATATTTTCTGAAGTTCTTCCACATGAGCGTCAAACCATCGCAACAATATGGACGATTGTTTCGCCTGATGCAGATATATGGCTTTGTTCCTGTCCAGAGAACCTTCATATTGACCGTAGAAATCGCAGACGGCAGGAAAATAAAAGAACATTTGCGCCATGGTTTCCAAATCATAGAAATTGCGTTTTCTGCCGGTCCAATATGTTCTTCCATACTCCGGAAAATCAGGGATATTCATTTTGCCGTTTGCACATGAAGGCGATGCATAAACATAAAGGCGGAAAATTTCCCGCACGAAAGGATGCACGCGTGCCGTTGCCCAATCGATCTCGCGGTGAATGCGGTTTTTGCCGCAGATCCGTTGTTTGATCGTGAAATTACCGCGTGTATTTATGCATGCAAACGGATCAAAAACCGACGAAAAAAGGAACGCGATTGTTTTGGGTACCAACGGCATCAAAACGATCGCGTTCCTTTGGTACACCTTCAGGGGCTCGAACCCTGGACACCCTGATTAAGAGTCAGGTGCTCTACCAACTGAGCTAAAGGTGCATGAACGGTCAACGAAAGAATTATAGCGCTGTAAGCGAATTTTGTCAATAGTTTCATGTGTAAATATTTGCGCAGCAAAGGAACGGATAATTCGCGCAAGCGAGGGAAAGAATAAGCTCGTCTCAGGACAAATATATTTTGGGAGGAACGGATTATGAATCAGAAGAATGCCAATACGGATATTCGTTGCAGCGTAGAGAGCTGTGTGTTCCACTGCAATGACTGCAACTATTGTTCTTTGCAGAGCATTCAGGTGGAGCCTCGCAAGGATTGTAACACGGGTTGCGCCTGTGACGAAAGCATGTGCGCAAGCTATCGTTCCCGCTAATCCCACGTCGGGGGGCTCGCTTCGGGCCTCCCGTTTTGCAGGAAAACGCGTTTGTCCATGAAAATTCACGCGCCGGCGCCACCGTTTTGCTCGAATCGCGCTTTGCAGCGGCTTGCTTCATGGCGCAGGCAGGCCGCCGGTTTTCGCAAAAAGGATGTCTCTTTTGCAAGGCCGTTGTTTTGCTGCACGGAAAAAACGGACTTTGCTGCGCCGGGCCGCTTTGCGCGATGGACAGAATCCATGGCGGAAAGCCGCATGCGTCCCTTCGCGCGGAGCGTTTGACATGCCGTCCGGCGAATCTCCTGCAAGGCGCCGTGCGCATCTGCCTTGGATGGCGGGCGACAGCGTACAAATCGTTTCGGTTCGCGCCTGCATTCAGCCGGCAGAATTGGAAACGCCTGCAAACGTTTGTCTCCGTTTTGCCGGGAAAAACCTTTGAACGCGCTGTCAGAAATTGATTTCAGCAAGGCGGATGCTTTTTGCCCGAACGGTTCGACGGAAGGCGGTTGGGAAGAAGCTTTCACAAAAGCCAAGACCATTTCAACGGTCTTGGCTTTACAGACGGTCGAAACACGCAGGGAGCGCGCGAGAGGCCTTGGGGCCACTCGAATTCCAATCGTGGCCGGCGGCTGTGCGGCAACCACGGGCGCGGATTTCTCCCTGGAAAAATCGCTGCCTTGCAGATTTTGCGGCCGGAATCCGCAGGATTTCCACAAAATCCGGAGAGGGCGCCGTGGCGGGGGCGCTTGCTTCCCCGTCCGCCAGCTTGTCAAAAAA
>JAQXRL010000115.1 GCA_029218505.1 Eubacteriales bacterium
CATCCTTCTGCCGCAATTCCGAAAAACTCATATGGATCCCCCTCCTTGTCTCTATGCTATGCGAGGCTTGCGGAATGCGCCACCATATTTTTGTATGCCCGGCATCTTAAAACACAATTGTAACTTTGTATGGCAGCGAAAAGGCATTTTTTCGACATTTGCGGCATGCTTGTCGAAATTTCGTGTCTTTCTTCGCTTTTTTGAATTTCTTGATTTGTCCCCATCAAAAATTCTTGAATTTGCTCTTTTGTTTTGAAAAAAATGCAGGAAGCGAAAAACGATGATTCATTTTCGCACAGAGCAGTTTGTTTTTCTTAGCTGATCTTTTGCAAGAATCGAAACGTGGCAGCATGTTAGCACATCCAAATCGTGCGATTTTTGCACGATTTGTCGAAAATAGAGCAAAAGCATGCGACAAAATTCTATCGAAAAGGAAGGACAAAGCTCGTATAATGCTTGCCATTGGGGGGATTTTCTTGGAAATCAGCATTGAACGTTATCTGGCCATCAATTTTGTCATGGATGCGCTGGTTCTCGGGTTGGCTGCACGCAGCAAGGGACACGTGCATCTGGCGCGCGTGGCTTTGGCGGCGCTTCTGTGTGCGATTTACGCAGTGCTGGCCAGAATCCATCCGTTTCGTGTGCTGACGAACTTGCCCTTCCAAGTGCTGGCAATTGCCTTGGGAACCGTGACGGCAATGCGTTCGGGAAAAGCGGCGTCCATCGTGCGCAATGTCCTTTTGCTGTATGTGTGCGCATTATTCCTGGGCGGCGCGCAATTGATGCTGCGGGAGCTCATGCCAAACCACGTTCCAGCCGCGCTCATTGGCGGAGCGTGTGCCGGGGCGGCGGCGACCAGCTGGCTGCTTACCGTGCGCAGCAAGCGCATCATGTGCTGTGAAGTACGTGTGGTGCTTTGGGAAGGCTTGCGAAGAACAGGATTCACCGCTATGGTGGATACGGGAAACCGGCTGAGAGAGCCGATTAGCGCGCTTCCCGTGCTCATTGTGGAACAGAGCGTGTTGCCAACGGGGTTTGGTGAAAGTCTACGTCATCGAACAGTACGTTTTGGCGCGTTGGGCGGCGGAGGAACGCTTCAATGTTTCCGCCCGGACGCCATCGGCGTAGATTTCGGCAAGGGCCTTCGACCTGCTCCGGACGTTTGGATTGCGGTGTATCCGGGAACAATGCCGGGGCGCGTGCAAGCTTTGGCGCCGGCCTGCATGGCCATGGAAAACGAGGCATGACTAGGACATACATGGAAAGGGCAAGGAGGTATTTTTATGCAAAGAAGTGCAATGCGCAGCTCCATCTTCGGTATGTTTCTTCAATGGCGGTGCGGCTCGGTCTATTACATCGGCGGAAGCGATCTTCTTCCTCCGCCGCTGAGCCGGGAAGAAGAAATCCGGCTGATGCATCGTGTGAACCAAGGCGATATGCAGGCGCGGGCGACCCTGATAGAACGAAATTTGCGCCTGGTGGTATACATATCCAAGAAATTTGAGAACACGGGCATTAGCATTGAGGATTTGATTTCCATTGGTGCGATCGGACTGATTAAAGCGGTAAATTCCTTTAATCCGGATAAAAATATCAAATTGGCCACCTATGCATCCCGATGCATTGAAAACGAAATTCTCATGGTGTTGCGCAGGACAAATCGATACAAGCTGGAGGTGTCTTTCGACGAGCCGATCAACACGGATTGGGATGGAAACGAACTGTTGCTGTCCGACATTTTGGGAACGGATCCAGATCTGGTTTCCAGGGATTTGGACGAAACGGAAGAACGAAAAATGCTCAAAGACGCAGTCAAGCGCCTGAACTCCCGTGATCGCAAAATTGTTGATCTTCGCTATGGGCTAAATGGCGGTCAGGAAAAAACACAGAAGGAAGTTGCGGACATGATGGGAATTTCTCAAAGTTACATATCCCGTTTGGAGAAACGCATCATGGGTAAGCTTCGATCCGAACTGGAGCGCCTGGCATAATTGCGAATCGTATTTCTGCAAAGCGTCCTTTTCCGCCGCAAGCAAGAAAGGGACGCTTTGCCCATGCTTCGCAATCCAGGAAGCAATCCGTTCAACGGCGGGAAAGTCTTTCGGAAAAAGGCGTCATCCTGCGAAGGCTTTCCCAAATCGCAGAGGTGAGAACGTCGGAAAACGCAGGTTAGAATCCATGCATTGCTCCAACGGTCGCAAACGGAATCGATTCACGCATGGAAGTTTTCCAAGATTGCACGCCTTTTGCGGCTGTTCGTTCGGCTTGTTTGGGAAGCGAAACCTTCCGGGAGTGCGCACGTCAATCAACGTATCGCCCAAGACTGTCTGGCGAATCAAAACCGCCAGCGCGAACGCGGACTCCGGTATTCCCCCATCCAAATGCTGGCGCTTGAGCAGGGAAACCCATGCCAGCCCGTCAGGACGAGGGCGCCGACGGAGCTGCCCATCCACGCTTCTTTTGGCAAACATCTGGATTCGTCATAAACCGCGCCGGCATCTTGCTTTTTCCTTCATTCCCATGACGGGTGGTATGCGCAAAGGCCGAAAACCTGTGGAGCCGGCCTATGTCGAAGGACGCTTGCTTTCGTTCAAGA
>JAQXRL010000116.1 GCA_029218505.1 Eubacteriales bacterium
CACCCGTTGAACGGGTGGCTTGACCAAGCCCTATCAGGGGCATCGAGAGGATTGTCCATTCCACGCTTCGCAAATCCCCTTTTCGGGAATTCGTTCTGCATTCGATTCTGTCTGGCATAAAATCGATATCTCACTGTTCTCCCGCCACGGCCACTCTCTCCAGATTTTGTTGGAATTCTGCGGATTCCGGCCGCAAAATCAGCGCCCGTGGCGCCGTACACGCCGCCGACCACGATTGGAATTTGAGAGGCCCCAACCCCCCTCGCGCTCTCCATGCCTTTTGTTTTCTGCATGCCCTCAGTTGAACTGGGGGGTATCACGCCTGTTCGGCGCATAAAAAGGCGCAGGCCCAACCGATCAGGGTTGAAGGCCTGCGCCTGCGATGGACGATGGAATTCGTCTGTCCAACTTCGAACAAATGGTTCTGTTAACCACCCAAATATGCCGCCCGAACGCGGTCGTCGGCCAAGACTTCCGCAGCGGGACCGGACATTGTAATCCGGCCGGTGCCCAGCACATAGGCGCGGTTCGCGATGGAGAGCGCCATCTGGGCATTTTGTTCCACCAAAAGGATGGTTGTCCCTGCCGCATGCAATTCCCGAATGATGTCAAAGATTTGCTCCACCAGCAGCGGCGCCAATCCCATGGAGGGCTCGTCCAGCATTAACAGTTTTGGTTTGCTCATTAAGGCGCGCCCCATGGCCAGCATCTGTTGTTCGCCGCCGGAAAGGGTGCCTGCGATTTGTCTTTCCCGTTCCTTTAAGCGGGGAAAGCGGGTAAACACGTTTTCCAGGGAAGCGGGAATTTCAGAAGCGGGGCGTGAAAAGCCGCCCATTTCCAAATTTTCCCGCACAGTCATTTGGTGAAAAACGCGCCGGCCTTCGGGACAAAGCGCCATGCCCAAGGGAACGATGCGGTTTGCGCCCACGCCAACGATGTTTTTTCCCTCAAAGGTTATCGTGCCCGTCTTGGGCTTTAACAGCCCGGAAATCGTGTTCAGCGTCGTGGACTTTCCCGCGCCGTTTGCGCCAATCAGCGTGACAATCTCGCCTTCGTTGACCTCGAAAGAGACGCCTTTGATGGCATGAATGCTGCCGTAATAAACGTGGATGTTGTCAACTTTCAACAAACTCATCGAGTCAACCCTCCTTCTTTTTGCCGAGATATGCCTCGATGACCGTCGGGTTGGATTGGATTTCGTCGGCCGTGCCCTTGGCGATGATTCTGCCATAATTCAGCACGCAGATTCCTTCACAGATGCCCATGACCAGATTCATGTCGTGCTCAATCAGCAGAATGGCGATTTGGAACTGATCGCGAATCTTCATAATGTTGGCCATCAGCTCTTCGGTTTCGTGGGGATTCATGCCGGCCGCGGGCTCATCCAGCAACAGCAGCGAAGGGTTTGTGGCCAACGCGCGAACGATTTCCAACCGGCGCTGCGCGCCATATGGCAAGGAACCCGCTTGGACGGAGGCCATGTCCTGCATGTCAAAGATGGACAGCAGTTCCAGCGCGCGTTCATGCTGGCGCTTTTCTTCCTTCCAATAATTGGGCAGGCGGAGAATGCCCGTAAACATGCCGTATTTAATTTGATTGTGCAAACCGATGCGCACGTTTTCTTCCACACTCATATTGCCGAAAAGGCGAATGTTTTGAAATGTGCGGGCGATTCCCAGTTTGTTGGCTTGGACGGTATTCATGCCTGCCGTATCGTGGCCATTGATCATTACGGTGCCCATGGTGGGCTGATATACCTTGGTGAGCAGGTTGAACACCGTGGTTTTGCCCGCGCCGTTGGGGCCGATCAGACCCGCGATTTCCGTTTTGCCAATGATCAGATTGAAATCCTCAACGGCTTTCAGTCCGCCAAACTCAATGCCCAGATGGCGCGCTTCCAGCACGGGCGCCGCGTTTAGGTCGCGTTCCGGAATAATGCCATGACTGGGCGCCGGCACCATTCGGATATTCTGATTATACCGTTTTACACTCTGCGTCATTCTGCCGCGCCTCCCTTCTGTTTTTCCTCCGGAAGGCCGGGACGCCTTCGATACGTCATGCGATCAAACATGGAGCGAATTACCGGGCTGTTGGTGGCCAGCATTACGAGGATCAACACGATGGCGTAAATCAACATGCGATAATCACTGAAGGCGCGCAACAGTTCGGGCAGCACCGTAAGCAGTGCTGCGGCGATGATGGAACCGCGAATGTTCCCGATTCCGCCCAGCACCACGAATACCAATACCAGGATGGAAGTGTCAAACTTAAACTTGGAAGCGGTTACGGTGGAATAATTCAGGCCGTACAGCGAGCCTGCCATGCCTGCCAGCACCGCCGAAGTGACAAAAGCCATCATTTTGTATTTCGTGATGTTGATTCCCACAGATTCCGCGGCAATCCGGCTGTCCCGAATTGCCATGATGGCGCGTCCCGAACGGCTGTGTATCAGGTTCAGCACCACCATCAGGGTGAAAAGGATTAAAGCAAACGCCATGGGAAATGTGGCGATTTTGCTGACGCCCACCGCACCTGCGGGGCCGTTGAGAATCACCGTTCCCGGAATGTTGGGGTTGCTGAACGCGATGTGCAAGGCGCGGCCGTCCACGCTGATATACAGACAATTGAGCACGTTGCGGATAATTTCACCGAACGCCAGCGTAACGATGGCTAGGTAATCGCCTTGGAGACGCAGCACGGGAATTCCGATGATGACGCCGGCAAATCCCGCAAAGATTCCGCCGATGATCATGGAAAGAATCAGGCGCACAACGGTGTTTTCCAAATGAAACGCGCTGGCAAGCCATGCGGAAGCGACGATTCCGGAAAACGCGCCCACGCTCATGAAGCCTGCATGGCCCAAACTCAATTCTCCGGAGACGCCAACCGTAAGGTTTAAGGAGACCGCCATCACGATATATACGCAAATGGGAATCAGCTGGCCGCGAAGGGAACGGGTCATGGCTCCGGCGCTCAGCATCGCCTGGCAGATGATAAAGGCAATGATCACAATGCCATAGGTGATGATGTTGCTGACAGTGGATTTGCTCAACTTCTTCATACATCTCACCTCAAACTTTCTCATGAACCTTCTTGCCCAGAAGGCCCGTAGGCTTCACCAGGAGCACGACGATGAGCACCGCAAAGACAAAAGCGTCGCCCAATTCTGTGGAAATGTACGCCTTGCCCAAGATCTCAATCACGCCCAGCAAGATGCCGCCGATCATTGCGCCTGGAATGGAGCCGATGCCGCCGAACACGGCCGCGGTAAACGCCTTGATGCCCGGCATGGATCCGGTGGTGGGCTGCAGCGTGGGATATGCGGAACACAAAAGCACGCCTGCAATGGCCGCCAGCGCGGAACCAATGGCAAAGGTCATGGAAATGGTGGCGTTCACGTTGATGCCCATGAGTTCCGCCGCGCCTTTGTCTTCGGAAACTGCGCGCATGGCTTTGCCTACCTTTGTCTTCCCGGTAAACAACGTCAGCGCGATCATAATGACGATATTGGCCAGAACAGTCACGATGGTTTCGCCGCTGATCAGCAGCTTTCCCTGGAATAACGAAAGAGAACCCACCCGTACCACGGAGGCGAAACTCTTCGGATTCGATCCCCAGATGAGCAACGCCATATTCTGCAAGAAATAGCTTACGCCAATGGCGGTAATCAAAACAGCCAATGAGGGCGCTTGGCGCAGGGGCTTGTATGCCAGCCCCTCAATCAAAATGCCCAGAATCGTACATACAGCCATAGACATGAGAATACATACGATGGCCGGCAAGCCCAAGTACTGCATTGCGCAGAAGGAGATATATGCGCCAACCATGATGACGTCGCCATGGGCAAAGTTCAGCATCTTGGCAATGCCATAGACCATCGTGTATCCAAGCGCGATGATGGCATAAACACTTCCCAGGCTGATGCCGTTGATCAGATAGGAAAGAAACAGCGTCATGAACGTCCACCTCGTCTTTTGAATGTTGCCCGTAAACAAAAGCAATCAGCGCGCTGTTGCGCTGACTACCTTTGCTTCCCGCAACTTCCTGAAAATTTGGCAAACTCCAAAGGGGATTTTCCCCTTTGGAGCCGCTGAATATAGGATATCAATCAGTTGGCGTAGCCGACGTAGACGCCGTTTTCAATCTGTACAGCGGTCGGTGTCTTGGTTACTTCGCCGGTTGCGGACCAGGTCATCGTGCCCGTCACGCCGGTAATTTCCAATTCCTGCATCGTGGCAATCAGCAAATCACAGGCTTCCTCCGGGGAAGTTTCGCTGGTGATGCCAGCCTTCTGGATTGCGGCATACAGCGTATATACGCAGTCATAACCGTCTGCGGCAAACTGATCGGGGGTCGCGTCGTAAGCTTCCTTATAAGCGGTAACGAAGTTCACCGTCAGTTCATCCGTAGCATCCGCGGAGAAGGGAGTCAGCAGCATGACGCCTTCGGCCAGGCTGGTGTCAAATCCTTCGATGTTCAGAATGCCGTCCATGCCGTCCACGCCGAAGAAGATCGGCGCATATCCCATGGTGTTGGCCTGTTGCAAAATCATGGATGCGGGCGTGTAGTAAATGGGCAGGAACACCAATTCCGCGCCGGCTTCCTTTACCGTGGTCACCTGAACGGAGAAATCCGTGGTGTCATCCGTGAACGTGGTGGTGGAAACGACTTCCAGTCCCAATTCCTTTGCCTTTGCGTCGAACGTCTGATAGATGCCCGTGGAATATGCATCCGCGTTGTTGTAAATGACGGCGACTTTCGTGGCCAGGTTTTTGTCCGCAATGTACTGCGCGGAAGCGGCGCCCTGAGCGGGATCCGTGAAGCACAGCTGATAGACGTTATCCTTGTCCTTGATGACATCCGTGGAAGAAGCGGAGGGAGTCAGCAGGAACATGCGGTCATTAAAGGCTTCGGCGCCCACGGCAAGGCAAGGCGTGGTGGTTACGCTGCCGATGATCATCTGAGCGCCCCAGTCCCAAAGTGTGTTATAGGCGTTTACGGATTTTTCTGCATCATGCTCATCATCCTGCGGATTCAGCTCGAGCTGAATGCCGCCCAGAGCGTTGATTTCCTGTACGGCCAACTCGGCGCCCTGCTTTACAGAGGTGCCATAGCTTGCGGCGGCGCCCGTCATGGGGCCGATCAAACCAATCTTGATAGCGTCTTCTGCCATGGCAATAGAGGCCATTGAGAAAACCATAACGATGGCGAGGATCATTGCGACCAAAGTTTTTCCGCACTTCATAAAAGATTCCTCCCAAACAAAATTAGCGCTATACACATGCGAGATTGCATGTGTATATCGTTATGTGATACTATAAGTTGTAGGCTTTTTTTTGTCAAGCAGTGATTTTGCGACTTTGAGCGTATTTTGTGTTATTTCTCGTGCGCAATGGAAAAATGTAGGGTTTTATTGCAGGAAATTGACGGGAAAACCTGCAATTTCCCAACGATTTGCCGTGTGCTGTCGCGGAAACGGCCCCGGCGCGTTCCCGTGGAGCGCTTGATGCGTGCATATCAATTCTTTCGCGCTGTTTGGCGCGAGTTTTTGTATGGAGTTTGCGGAAAAACTATGATATAATCATAAAAGCAAAATATGGAATGGATTCTTGGAAGGCAGGCGAAGGCCTGATCCTTGCAGGCCAAGATGGTTTGAAGGAAATTTGCCGCGCACATTGCGATGGAATGGGCGGCGTTATGAATCAATCAGTGTCCGTGGGGAGGCGAAGCGAAATGATGCAGGTAACGGAATACAAGACGTTGGGAGAATTGCCGAATCCGTTTGTATTTGAAGACGGCCGGCAGGTGCGCGGCGTGGAAGACTGGCCGGAACGCCGTCGGGAGATATACAAGACGGCGGTGGAATTGCAATACGGAACCATGCCGCCTGCGCCGGAGTTCCTGGAGACGGAGCGCCTGTACGAAAGCGGGGCGGGCAAGATGGACGTGTATCGCGTAACCAGCGGAACGCGGGCATGTCCTGTGTCCTTCAACATGTACGTGCGCATGCCTGCCGGGAAGGGAAAACATCCGGTGGTGATCAGCGGAGACACATGTTTCCTGTCGTCATGGAATCCGGAATTTCAAAAAGCCTTTGTGGATGAAAAAATGTATCTGGTGCTGTTTGACCGTGTGTCCATTGTGCCGGACAACGCTTCTTCGGGCAGAAACGCGCCGTTGTATCGGGCATATCCCGACTGTACCTTCGGCGCCATCGGCGCATGGGCGTGGGGATATTCCCGTTGCGTGGACGCGCTGTTGCAATTGGGCATTGGGGATCCCGATTGGATTGTGTTCACGGGGTTGTCCCGCGGCGGAAAGACGTGTCTGCTGGCGGGAGCCTTGGATGTGCGGGCGGCCATCGTCAACCCGGTGGCTACGTGCGCGGGCGGCGGCGCGTGCTATCGGGTGCACATGAAGGCAATGACGGAGGACGGACAGCAGGAATTGCGCAGCGAAACGCTGGCGGACTTGCTGAGCAAGTTCCGGTTTTGGATGGGGCCGGAATTGGGAAAATATGCCCAGGACGAGAGCAAATTGCCCTTCGATTGTCACTTCCTGAAAGCAATGGTCGCGCCTCGCGTGTTGTTGGAATCGCAGGCCATGAGCGATATTTGGGCCAATCCCATTGGCGCGTGGCAGAGCAGCGTGGCGGCACAGGAGGTATATAAAATGTTTGGCTGTCCGGAGAATGTTCAATGGTACTGGCGCAGCGGCGTTCACGATCAGACGCCGGAGGACGGGCAAATGTTGGCAAATTTGATTTTACATCAGAAAGACGGCGTGCCGCTTCACGAGAAATATGGCGTGTTGCCGTTTGAAGCGCCGGAAAAGCTGTTCCATTGGGGATGGACGAAAGGAGAGAAATAAATGAAGCTGGGAATTTGCACCGGACCGGAAAACATGCAACTGGCGGCAGAATTGGGATATGATTACATTGAATGGGCGTTGAACGCCATTGCGGCGATGCCGCAGGAGCGCTTTGAGGCATTGCGTGAGCAAGCGCCGAATTTTCCCGTTCCGCTGGCAAAGTGCAACTGCTTTTTGCCCGGGGATTTGCATCCAACGGGTCCGGACGTTTCCGAAAGCAGCCTTCGCGCGTATTTGGAGAAGGCGTTTTCCCGGGCGCATGCACTGGGCGTAAAATTGGTGGTGTTTGGAAGCGGCGGCGCGCGCCAGGTTCCGCAAGGATTTTCCCATGGCGAAGCGTGGCGTCAAATCGCGGATTTCCTGCGCCTGGCCGGAGAATACGCCCAGAAATATGACATCGACATTGCCATAGAGCCCTTGCGCCGCAAAGAATGCAACATCCTGAATTTTGTTTCCGAGGGCACGATGATGGCCGCGCTGGTGAATCACCCGCGGGTAGGCGTGTTGGGCGATAGCTTCCATATGCTGTGCGGCCATGAGCCTTGGGAAGCGCTGCGCTTTGCGGGAAAAAATCTGATGCATGTGCACATCAGTCACGCCCTGCCGGATTTGAGCGGCCGCGACTATCCTGCGCCCGGGGACGGCACGGATTATGGCGAAATTCTGGGACTGCTCAAGGACATGGGATATGCGGGCGGCGTAAGCATTGAAGCGGGAACGAAGGATCTTGCAAAGGATGCGGCCAAGGCCATGGCTTGTCTGAAACCCCTGTTATAATATAAATGGAAAAAACAGCTTCGGCAGCGCGTTTGCCGAAGCCGTTTTTTTATTGGTTGTCCGCCAAAGCTTCCACGGTTATCTGTGCGTCAGAAAACACGGATGCCTGGGTGTACGGATGATCCGGGAATACCAGCGTGGTGTTGGCGTATGTGCCGTCGTCTGCAAAAATTTCCACAATAGAATGATCAAAATACAGATCCAGATGGATCGGGCCGGAAGCGGTGCGCGGTGTTTTGGTAACGGCCATGTCCCCGCGGGAAAAATCGCTGCTGAAGCAGGAGGACGAAGCGGCGCTGCGGTCGGTGAAAAACCGCCCTGCGGCATCCAGTCCGAAGCGGAAGATTTCTCCTTGTTCGTTGGACAGCGCGGCGGCAAACGACTGTTCCGCCGCAATGCGCAGCCGGAAAGCTTCTCCCGGCAGCGGAACCTTGGCCCAGGCGGAGCGTGGGGCCTGAGCGCATGCAACGCAGGCGAAGGCGGGGACGATGGGGTGGAAGGCCAATCGCAGCCCGCCGCTGGTATTCGCCAGGGAGACTCGCCGGGCGCTGGTCATTTGGCCGCGATATCCCTCGTGATTTGCTGTGGGGAGCAAATGGGCGTACGTCCAGCTGGCTGCCCAGCCCAGCAGAATGGGTTCCGGCGCACCGGAGAAGCTTACGGCAGCGTAATTGTCGAAGCCTGCGTCAAGCAGCATTGGCAGCGCGGAAGGGATGGTTTGCACAAAGGTATCGCCGTCAAAATCCCCCAAAAAATACTGCGTGCGCGCGCCGCCCAGCTCCCGAGGCAGAGTCATGCTAGCCAACAGGACCCATATTGTTCGCCCATCCGGCGCCGTTAATGGAAATAGATCCGGACATTCGAAAACGCCGCCCATGCGGTTTTCCCGGCAGCCGAAGCAACCGGTTTTCTCCCAATGCAGCAAATCGTCCGACCGGAAAAATTCCACGTGGTCGCCAGCCGCGAGAACGACGCTCCAGCAGTTTTTCTGTTCATTGCGGAACAGTTTTGGATCCCGGAAATCCTTGCGCGTGTGATTTGCGATCACGGGATTGTTTGCATATTGCGTAAAATGCGT
>JAQXRL010000117.1 GCA_029218505.1 Eubacteriales bacterium
CGTCCAACCCGTGCCCTGCGAAGCGACCCGCAGGCAGAACATTTTCTCGCTTTCCGCCAATTCGCCGTATTCGCGCGTCATCAGCACGTTGCCATCGCCGTCCCGCAGCATCAATCGATAGGAAGGCCAGTTGAGATATACATATTGCCGAAACAGGTTATCGATGTCCACCGCCATATACAGCACGCCCATCGGTTCGCCGAGGTTTTTCAAATCGTAATACGGATCCACCCGGTAGGCGACAAACAGGCTGTCCTGCCCGGCATGCCAATGCATTCCCGGCTCCTCCACCGCCTGTTGAAACCAGCTTTCCTCTTCCACATTTTCCGCATTGTCCAAATAATTTGACCACTTGTACAGACCCGTCGTTGAATACAGACACAATGTATCAATGTCCTCTACGCATGTATCATAAATCGTTTGATAAAACGGAAGGAACGTATCCTTTAGGCTGCGATACAGCTGATAGATCGTGGAATTGTTGTTCTTGTAAATCTGCTGCAGTTCCTTATTATAGGCGCACATGGAGATGGATTGCTCAAATTGTTCAATTTTGCGTTCAAAATTGCTGCACGCCTTGTCTGCCATTCCCTGAATGGAGCGGATGTTGTTGTCGTATATGGATTGATTGGCGTATGAGATGGTATACCACACCATGGTGAAGGCCGCAATGAGAAACACTCCCAGATAGGAACACAGCAACTTCTGTCGCAGACTCATGCCCCTCTTTTGGCGCCTCATTTGAGCGCACCTCCGCAACGCTGTTCCTTCCCATATTGCGTTGGGGAAACTCCATAATAGGATTTGAATAATGAACTGAAATAGGATATATTGCCGTAACCCACCTTCTGGGCCACATCCGTCACGGATCGGTTGCCGGATCGCAGCATTTCCGCCGCCCTTTTCATCCGATATCCCGTAATGTACTTGATGAGCGTGGTGCCCGTATGCTTGCGAAACAAACAGCTCACATAGGGCGGCGAGAGATACACACTGCGCGCCAGGGAATCCAACGTCAAATCCTCCATATATTGCTCGTGAATCGTGCGGATAATCCGTTTGACGGCATGCTCCTCCATCGATGGAGCATCATCGGGCAGCAGCACGCGCATATGCCGCTCCACCAAGTCCGCCAATTGACCTACCGTTCGTGCCGTAAGCACCTCGTCCAAGATTTTCTTCTGGGATTTTTCTCCCCCGCGATGCCTCAATACGGCCGAAATCGCCCCCATGGTCATGCAACGCATATATGGAGCCGGCGTGTTGCCAAAAAGCTTCAAGCATGCCGCGAACATTTCCATCCTCTCATATGCCTCGTTGTAATTCCGATGTGCCAGCGCAACCTCCGCCTCCGACAGGAATCGGTTCAGCGTATCCATTGCCTCTCCGTCGTCAGGCTCATGACATTCTCCCAAAATATGAACGGAACCCGGTTCATACAGGAAAAGTTCTTCCTGTTTTTCCAGAGCCTGGAACGCCGCCTGCAGTTCCGAAGCGCCGTCCAATGGCTGCGCCGCCAAAATGGCGGGTTTGCAACCCGTGGCCTGTTCCATTTCCGCCTGCAATTGCGTCACACGCAAAACCAGCGCATCCCTGGACAACATTTTTTCCTCTTTCAGCAACAAGAGCACGCGGAACATGTCCAACAGCCACATGCCGTCCACCCGAAAGGAAATTGCCTGTTCCAGCGCCTTCATGCCGCACTCCAGCGTCTTGTTTTCAAAGCAGGCCAGCGCCAGCACGGGCCGAACTGTATCCATGTCTACTCCCAGTCTGTGCAGCCGCACGCGCATGTCGTCATCCGCTCCGAAGCCGTGCATGACGTCATACCAACATTTTTCCAGTTCCAGCCCGGCCAGGCTCTCCTGTCGGTCCTGCTGGCTCAGTTCCTCCATCACGCGATCAAACAATGCGTTGAATTCGCAACGTTGAACCGGTTTCAGCAGATATCCGCTGACATTGCATGCAATGGCCTGCTTCGCATAGGAAAACTCTCCGTACGCGCTGCAAATGAGAATCTTGGTGCTCTTGCCCAGCTTCCGCAACGCTTCGCCCAGTTCCAAGCCGCTGAGAAAGGGCATGCAGATATCCGTAATGAGAATATCCACCTTCTCCTTTCTCATGCAGTCCAATGCAATTTCCCCATTGCCCGCTTCCAAGATCCGCAGCGGATAGCGCTTTTCCTCCAGCAAATAGCGCAGGCCTTCCCTTTCCACGGGCGAATCCTCCGCGATCAAACAGGTGTATTGTGTCATGCCGCCGCCTCACTTTCGTTCCAATTTCCGCTTTAACGGCTCAGGCGATACAACGCAACGGGACCATAAAGCCCTCCCATCGGCGCATCCTTTTCAAACGCATGGAGTTTTTCCTGATATGGCCCAAGGTCCTCCGGTGCAAACAAGTCCTTCAGCGGATGCGCCGCAATTTGATTCGCCATCGTGTTCGCCACTTCGATTTCCAGCAGGAAGCGCTTCTTTCCCGCCAGCAGCGCTCCATCCACATGCACCTGATACGGCGGCGCCCAAGCGATGCCTGCTTCCCGGCCGTCAATTCGCACCCTTGCGCTGCACTCCACCTTTCCCAGCGCAAGCACATACGCATCCGTATCTTTCGCCGGCACATCCAGGCGCACTTCCGCACTGTAGACGCCTTCTCCCGAAAAATCGCTGCCAAAGACGCGCTGCCATCCGCCCAATGCGCACGGTTCAGCCGCTTCCGCATGCGCCTTCTCCCGCAATCCCGCTTGCGAAACAACCGTTTCCCGCGTTTTGCGCAAAGAAAACTCGCCAATGCTCCCAACGCGCTCCCGCCCCGCAAACGGCTGCTCCGCTTCCCGTATCTCCACAGTTGCCCGCAAATAGAATCGGGCTTCGCCGGGATATAGCGTGATCTGCTCCAGTTCGCTCACCTGTTCCAACCGTGGCGGTTCTGCGTCAATGCGGTACAGCGGGCCTTCTCCGGGAATAGAGACACGCGCGACCGCCTGCTTTTCCGCCTCCAGGAACAGCATCCAAATTCTTCCGCCGTCCGGCAGAATTCGAGAACGCACCCGCACCGCCGGTTGATCACACGCCATAGCCGGCACAATGGACGAATCGATTCCATTCAGAATGCATCGCACATCTTCCGGCATATACGCGCATTTCGGAACAACAACATGGCGATACCTTGCCAAGCCAATGCACAGCGCGTCCCCGTCTTTTTCGGCCCGGCGCACCGCTTCGTCGTCCAGGATATCGAAGTCCACCTGCTGCGCTTCCAATTCTTTCCCCATTTCGTCGAAAGCGGCCACGGCCCGGGCGCGAACGCTTCCATTCGCCCAAATGTCCCGCTGGGGCAAATACAACGCCGTATCCGCGCCCGGTCTTCCCAATTGCATCAAATGGCACAGCCGGGCAGTGTAGTCGTTGATCGCGCGCAAATGGCCATATCCGGGCATTTCCGCGCGGAAATCCGGGCGCATAACCAAGGGAACGGCAGAATCGCCGCCATAGGACATGCTCATAAAATTGAAAATGTTCACGCCGCGCACCAGTTGATAATGAATCACATAGCGCATGCATTCTCCGGTAAGGCTCGCGCCATACACCGCAAAGCTTTCACTGACGGCATATTTCCCACCCGATTGGGCTGCCGCCGAAGCGGCAAAGCGCGGGAAAAAGCCGTTTCCCTCTGCGCAGGATGGCCTTCCATCCCGTGGGAAATCAATTTGCCGCCAAATTACGTCCACGCCCGGCACATCCATCTCCCGAAGCAACGACAGCACGCTGCCATAATTGTGATACATGCATCCGTCGCTGAGGTGATCTATGTCCAGATGGCCGGTGGACAGCACATGGTTGCGGCGGCACCAATCGTGAATGGGAACAAAATAGTGTTCCCGGAACATCTCTCCCGCCAGCTGCCGGTAATCCATTCTGGCGCGCGTTCCCGCTTCGTCCACATCCGCCTCTCCATCCAGCAACGCCGGCAGATATGGCAGAATATCATATCCGAACCGTTGGCGAAACCTGCGCGCAAACCCTCGCGGCCACGAACATCTTCCTGTGCCCGGCTCATCCGTAAACATCATCTGAAACCGCTTGTTGTTCGGAACTCCGCCCTTCTGTTCGTTCCCGTCGCCAAGGAAATCCGCGAGGAATTCCGTATAACGCTCATGGGTGCAGTCCACAAACGTGCGTCCCAACGCCTCGTCCAATGCATCAACGGCATTTCCTCCCTGCCATTGAACATAATATTCCGTCAACTCTGCCGCGGATTGAGCAGCCTTCTCTCCCGGCGTCACCATGCGCTCCACGCCGCCTTCCTGCACAAAGGCCGCCAACGCGCCTTCGCCAGGCACATAAACCGCTCCCTCTTTCAGACAGATTTTTCGTCTCGCCAGCACCTTGCGGCATAATTCCGGATGTTCCGCAAGAACACGGCCGCATGCGCTTCCGGACGGCCAGCCGCCCTCGTCATACAGCCAAACGCAAATGCCCCTTTCCCAGGCACACTCCGCTGCATCGCGCACGGCGTGAAAAAATTCTTCCGTCAGATACTCCGGCAACAGAAAAATGCGTTCATTGTATTCCCGAAACTGCTTTGGTTCCGGCAAAATGTATATGCATCCAATGCCCGCTTCCACCATTGCGTCCAATTGACGGACGATTTCCGCTCGCTTCAAAGGAGCGTTCCATACCCAGGTGTATGCGGGTTGAAGCAACGCGTCCGGATTTGAAAACGCTTCCCAGACAAAGTCTTCCTGCTTGCGAAGACGGCTGTACAAATCATTCACGACACGGCCCTCCATTTTATTTCCTTTTTACTGATTATACCATATTATTTTTCATCATTCCACCAAACATTTAATGTATCGTATCATTATTTTATTATGCATGGTTTTTTGAAGAAATCACTGCATTCGCCAAGTTGGAATATCCCGGCGGCAAACATCCGCGCCGCCTTGATCGGGCGATATGCCGAGAAAACGGCAGTCCCACGCTGTTTTGCAAAAACGCCGGCAATTCCCGCCATGATTAAATGTCTGAAAAGAGCGCTTGATTCTCTTGCAAATGGAGACTCTATAACAGGTGCAAAGAATTCCATTTGCCATCGGGCAAACTTTCAGGATGCTTCAACCATTGAAGGAGGGATCGGATCATGGAAAAAATCAAAGTCGTACAATACGGATGCGGGAAAATGAGCAAGTACACCCTGCGCTATCTCTACGAGCATGGCGCGCAGATCGTGGGCGCCATCGATGTAAATCCTGACGTCGTCGGCATGGATGTGGGAGATTATGCCGGTCTGGGGATAAAAACCGGCATTCTCATTTCCAGCGATGCCGACAAGGTGCTGGACGAATGCGATGCCGACGTGGCCATCGTGACGCTGTTCAGCTTCATCGACGATATTTACGACCACGTGGAAAAATGTGTCGCCCGGGGCATCAACGTAATCACCACCTGCGAAGAAGCCATCTATCCGTGGACCACCGCCGCCGTTCAAACGAACAAGCTGGACGCGCTGGCCAAGGAAAACGGCTGCACCGTTACCGGTTCCGGCATGCAGGACATTTTTTGGATCAACCTCGTGGCGCTGGTGGCCGGCGGCAGCAATAAGCTGACCAAAATCAAAGGGGCATACAGCTACAATGTGGACGAATACGGACTTGCATTGGCCAAAGCGCACGGATGCGATTTGACTGCCGAGGAATTCGAAGCACAGATTGCCCATCCCGCCGAATTTGAACCGTCCTATGCCTGGAACGCCGCGGAGGCCATCTGCAACAAGTTGGGATTGACCATCCAATCCATTTCTCAAAAGCACGTTCCCTGCATCATTGATCACGATATTTTCAGCGAAACGCTGGGAAAAACCATCCCGGCAGGCAAATGTATCGGCATGTCTGCCGTTGTCACCATTGAAACCATGCAAGGGATCACCATAGAGGAAGAAACCATTGGCAAGGTCTACGGTTCGGAAGACGGCGATTTGTGCGACTGGTGGCTGACCGGCGAACCCAACACGGAGTTCCATGTCGTGAAGCCTTCCACGGTGGAACACACCTGCGCCACGATTGTCAATCGCCTGCCTTCCCTGCTGCGCGCCCCTGCCGGCTATGTCACGGCTGATATGTTGGATCCCGTGGAATATCTCGCCTATCCGATGGAATATCACGTCTGACCGGCGTTTCCTCTTGCTCATCCCGCTTGCGCAGGAGGGGCGCAACTGTCGAAAAACGCAGGGAAAGCACGAGGGGCTTCGGCCCACTCGAATTCCAATCCTGGTCGGCGGCGTGAACGGCGGCCATGGGCGCTGATTTTTCCCTGGAAAAATCACAACCTTGCAGATTTTGCGGCCGGAATCCGCAGGATTTCAGCAAAATCTGGAGAGGACCGCCGCGGCGGGGAGCTTGCTTCCCCGCCCACCAAAGCTGTGCCCCTCCCGCTTGCGCAGGAGGGGTGTTTTCATGCGCAAAAATGTTCCCCGGAACAGAATCCTTCCGCTGCCCGCTTGCCGGTGAAGTGAGCCTGTTGGGGGGGAAAAGGAAGAGATTTGTCCCGCGAAAACGAGCGCATGCGGCAGTCTCCCGGCAACGCCGCAAATTTCCGTCCATGGCTACGGAAGCCTTGCAGAGCGAGCACAAGACATTGCGCA
>JAQXRL010000118.1 GCA_029218505.1 Eubacteriales bacterium
CTAAACTGACAATGTTTTTGAAATGATAAAATCAAAAATCCGTGTCATTGCATATCACTCCCTCCAACAACTGAAGCTTGCAATTTCAGAGTACATAGAATACTATAACAATGAAAGAATTGTAAGTCGGCTAAAGTGCAGTCCTGTTCAATATATGAAGCCAACGTCCCGAAAAGTTAGAATTATGTCTGTACCGGTAAAAATGAAGTCTGTTTTTCTGGTATATCTGATGGGTTGGCTTGTTTCTTATGTGCACAGAAGCTTTCCACGACTGTTTTTCAAATTAAAGGCCAAGCGTTGATCTTAGCAGAAAGAGGCACCAGCATGCAAACAGCATTGCGAAAATTACAGTTAACTGAACTTGAAATATTAAAAAAGACACTTCAATTATTTGAGGAGAACAATATCACCTATTTTGCGTTGGGCGGCACACTTTTGGGAGCGGTGCGACATCAAGGGTTCATTCCCTGGGACGATGACATTGATTTAGGAGTCCCAAGAGAGGACTATGACCGATTGCCAACATTGCTCAAAGCTGAAAATATTGAGTTTTCAGCTTTTCAAAGTGATGAAACGCACTTCTGCTATTTTTTAAGAATTATCGATCCGAAGATTAAGATACGGGATAATATGGCTCAAAATGAAAATATTTCATCTGCATGAATCGATATTTTCCCGCTGGACGGAATACCCAATTACGCATTGCCGCGCAAAGTGCATACTTTACGTATACTGTATAGACGGGCGCTTTTCGTTATGTCGCAATTCCGTATGTGTGCAAATTTGCAGAGAACGGACAGACCGTTCATTGAGCGGTTGCTGATCAGATTCTCACATATATTTCCGGTCGAAAAAATGCTGAACAGGGAAAAAGCGTTCGATAAACTCGATCGGGCGCTGAAAGCATATCCTTATGCAAAATCTGATTACCTTGTGAATGCGATGGGCGCCTATAAATTTAAAGAAATGTTCCATAAACAATACTATGGGGACGGGGCTTGGTATACGTTTGAGGATATTCAGATACGGGGGCCGGAGGACTATGATACTGTGCTGACCCAGCTCTACGGGGATTACATGACTCCGCCTTCGGAGGATTACCGGAACCACCACAGTGTGGTGGAAATCATTTTTGACGAGGGGAAATTATGAAACGCGTGATTACATACGGAACATTCGACTTGCTCCATTATGGACATATCAACCTTTTGCGTCGGGCCAAGGCGCTGGGGGATTACCTGATCGTGGCCATCTCCACCGATGAGTTTAACTGGAACGAGAAGCGGAAGAAATGCTATTTTTCTTACGAAGAGCGAAAATCTTTGCTGGAAGCGATCCGCTATGTAGACTTGGTGATCCCGGAGGAAAACTGGGAGCAAAAGCGTAAAGACGTCCACATCTATCAGGTGGATACCTTTGTCATGGGCGATGATTGGGACGGAAAGTTTGATTTTCTGAAAGACGAGGGCGTCGAGGTAGTCTATCTTCCCCGGACGCCGGAGATCTCAACAACGCAAATCAAGATGGACTTGAAAGGCAGGGCGAGTCAATAAATGGGCAATCCCAAAGTGAGTATTATTGTCCCGGTTTATAAGGTCGAGCCGTACTTGCGGCAGTGTGTTGACAGCATTCGAAACCAAACGCTGCGGGATATAGAAATTATTTTGGTCGATGACGGAAGCCCGGATGGCTGTCCGCAGATGTGCGATCAATTTGCACTCGAGGATGAACGCATTCGTGTGTTTCACCAGGAAAATGTCGGCGTATCTGTGGCACGCAACCGTGGAATTGAAGAAGCGGCCGCGGAATGGCTTATGTTTGTAGACAGCGACGACTGGTTAGAACTCAATGCGGTTGAAAAGCTGTGGAAGAAAGGGGAAGAAACAGGGGCCGAAATAATACTTGCCTCGCATTTTGAAAACTACCCGGACCGGCAATTACAAACCGTATCAAATTTGTCAAGAGATCAGGTGCTGCCCGTGCAGGACTTTAAGAACGCGCTGCTGGGCAGTATTGTCATCCCTGCCGCAAAATTCAGGTCCCTGTTTCCGAAGGAACTGCAGGATCTGCAGTTGTTGGCATATCCTTTTGCCAAATTGTATAAAAAAAGTGTGCTGATAAATGAGGGAATCCGCTTCCGTCCTGGACTGAAGTATGGTGAGGATAAGATATTTAATATACAAATGCTCCTGGCTTCTCAGACGGTTTACTATTCCGCTTCTTGCGCTTACCATTACCGTATGCGAGCAGGATCGGTTTCTAAAAGCGCTCAAATCGATTCACGTCTTCGACTGATAAGAGAGATGGAGACAGTGATCGATCGGTATCATCTCGGAGAAGAGTTTCTTCTATATTGGCGCATTAATGTGGTGAATATCATATTCGCATTGACGGAGCTTCGCGGAATGAGTGCGCGCACCTTAAAAGCATGTGCTGATTATGCCCATGAAATGCGTACATTTTCAGAAGATGAGCCTGTAACCGCAATGGTTACAGGCTTTTCTGTTGCATTTTGGACTTCGTTTTCCCATATTTCTTCCCTTATGAGCCAGACACGGGCTCAATGAAGGCTTCCATCCGGTTTGTGCTGGCCTGCTTCATTTCCTCCGTAACATGCCCATAGCGGTCCAGAGTAAAGGCAGCTGAAAAGTGCCCCATGTTCTCCTGAACAGTTTTGATGTCATCTCCACTCACTAGCGAGGCGACTGCATAGCAGTGCCGCAGGTCGTGAAGCCTACGTTCCGGAATCCCCAGCTTAGCCACAATCCTTTTATAGTTGTGGTATACTGTGTTGGGAGATAGGTGCTCCCCGCACTCATTGCAAAACACAAAGCCCTCATCCTTCCATGCCTCTCCTGCCTTCAGACGCATCTCATTCTGCTTGGTTCGATGACGCTTCAGCAGGGTCATGACCGTTGGAGCTGGTGTAGGCGTCAATGAAAGGTGCACTCCCCCTTTATCACACCATTCCACCCTAACTTACTCCATCCTCAACACACACTTTGTTTAGCAGACAAGCATTTCTCCCGGGGGAACTATTTTTTTAGTGCAGTTCGGTCTCGGTGACACATTCCTCTTTGAGCCTCCCCACCAAATATTGAAGCGCATCGACCACATGAGGGCGAATGTCACCGCCGATAAGAACTTGCATGATATCATCCCCCACTTGGAGCGTCCCCTCGTTGAGCCAG
>JAQXRL010000119.1 GCA_029218505.1 Eubacteriales bacterium
AGCGATTTTTCCAGAGAAAAAACAGCACCCGTGGTGGCCGTACACGCCGCCGACCGCGGTCGAAACCTCAAGGGAACAGCCTGTGAAACCGAGCGCGGCGGAGTGCATGCCGCACTTGTATGCTTCCGCGAGCGCAAGCAGTGGAAAACCGTGCCTTCCGTCAGAAAGTCGCCCGGAAAATCGTAGATTTTCACAGCATTTTTCCACGCAATGGAGATCCTCAGCGTTTCATCGAAAGTGTCAGAGAGTCTTGTTCGACATGCACAGCAGCCTGAACAGGCCGGGGCGGAAGGAAGAAAACAGAAAGCGCGTGTCAATCTTCCGCCCAAAGGTTTTCGGGAATGCGATCCAAAGGTTTTGACGTGGCGAAAAACATCAGACATCCCCTGGGTGGAATGGTGACATAGGAGGCGTTTTCGATGGGCAGATTCTCTCCGTGGAGTTCCCGCAAGAACCTTGCCTCGCTGCCCAACAGGCCCTGCCAATCGTATTTTTGCACAACCGGACGGTTGGTGGGGTTGAACAGCAGCATCAGGGTGCGACCTTTCAGCCGCTGAATTACGCAAATTTCCTCGCGCATCTCGCTCCAGAAGGGAAACTCCGGAAGCGACAGCATCCGGGGTCGAATCAATCGCAGCAGCTTGCGGCGGTTTTCGGCAATCAGGTGGATGGGATCGGACGTATAGATGGCGCCGCCCGACATCGCTTCCAGCAGCGCCAGCGCTTCGATCTGCTCTGGCTTCAAATGGATGTGGAAGTCCCGCAGCATGACGGCATCGGGATCGTTTTGCCAATACACATGGTTAAAATACTGATCTGCCACAAGTTCCCGCAACATATTTGCCGGCCCAAATCCCGTCTCTTCCCATTGCGCCCCCACGTCGCCGCCAATGCGCATCATGTCCACAAAACCAACGGCAGGCATAAACGGCGAAATACATCCAAGCCATCGGGAATCTTCCCCAATCGCATCGCGAATTGTGCGCATCAAATCCCGGAAATAAGCAAAGGACGTCTTTCCCGGCGCATAACGGCGCACTTTTGTGGAATCCTGCAAACCCCAGAAGAGAAAATCCGTCTTAAACAATGTGTATCCCCAAGCATGCATTGTTTCAAACACGCGTTTGAGATATGCCATTGCGTCCGGATGGCTGGTGTCCAACACATAGAATTCGGCGTCGCGATATCCCCAAGGCTTTGGTTCGTTATAACAGGTCCATGGACATACGAGGTTTCCCTGAATATCATGCAATAGCCAATCGGGATGTTCCCGGCACAGGCGCGAATTGCTGCCGACCATGTACGGCGCGACCCAGATGCCGGGCTGGTAACCGGCCGCCAGGATTGCCTTTGCCGCGCCCTCCAAGCCGTTTGGGAATCGCTCGTTTGATTCCAGCCAGTCTCCGCAGGAAGGAAAATATCCTGCGTCCAACTGAATATGGGTGAAGGGCGCCAGTTCCCGGTCGCGCTGAAACCCATTCAGGTAATCTTCCAATGTTGCCTGATCCAGCGTGTGATACAGATAATACCAGGAACACCAATGGAAGGCCGGCGTCTGCACAGGACGGGCTGCATCATGTCCGCATCTACGTCCGCCACATTTTGCACGTATGGTTCGTTGGAAAGCATTACCGCAATGGTATTGTATCTTCGCGCCTCATAATCCAACGCGCGTCGCGCCTGTTTCACCATGGACATTTGCGTGCTGCAAATATGGCGGGTAAGCAATGCGTTGTTGATGGAATACAGCGTCGTAGGAATCAGCGCCAGCGGGAACAGGAAAATCAGCACGTAGGTAATCATATATCGCCGGAAGATCGAGCTTTCCAGAAACTGCTGAATTGTCCGCTTGAATCGCATGGCACATGTCCCTTTCTTGTATTTCACACCAATTTTAGCACAGGCATCCTCTTTTGACAAGCAAATCCATCCATGACTTGTGCGAAAAATGCTGCAATGGGGAGGAGACAGGCAAAAATTCCCGCGGAGAATGGGCGAGGCATTTGCCTGAAACGCATCGATGTGTTATAATTTGGAAAGAAGAATTTGGCGATGGAGGATGGTTTTATGACCAATCAAAAAATTCCCGTGCGTGGCGACGTGCCGGAAGCGTTTACCTGGAACTTGAAGGATTTGTTCGCCAGCGATGAACTGTGGCAAAAGGAATATGAGGCGTTGAAAGATGTTCCCGCAAAAATCAGCGCTTATCAGGGAACGCTGGGCCGGGACGCAAAGACGCTTTTGGAATATTGGAAGCTGCAGGATGAGGTTTCTCTCCGTTTGGAGCGGATGTATGGATATGCCAGCTGCAAAAGCGATGAGGACACGGGGAACAACGTCTATCAGGACATGCGTGGGAAAGCCATGAGCACGTATGTGGCGATTTCCAGTGCGTCAGCATTTGCGACGCCGGAAATCATGGCGATTCCCGAGGACACGTTAGACGGTTTTTACGTTCAGCAGCCGGAACTGGAGGAATACCGGCGCAGCATATATCAAATTCGCCGCCGGTCGCAGCACATTCTTTCCAAGGAAGCAGAGACGCTGCTGGCGGCTGCGGGAGAAATGGCGGAAGCGCCAAACGACATTGGCAGCGTGTTCCGGAACGCGGATTTGCATTTTCCGCCGGTGACGGACGGAGAGGGCGTGTCCCATCCGCTGACCAACGGATCGTTTGTGCCCCTGCTGGAAAGCGCGGACAGGGATTTCCGTCGCCGCGTATTTGAAACATATTACAATCGCCTGGGAGAATACAAGAACACGGTGGCGGCCACGTTAAACGCCCAATTTAAGCAATTGTGCTTCTTTGCGAACGCCCGGGGATATTCCGGAACATTGGAAGCGTCCCTGGATCGCACGGAAGTGCCTGCCAGCGTGTATCTCAATTTGATCGAAGCGGTGCATGCCAATTTGGACAAGATGTATCGCTATGTTTCCCTGCGCAAGCGTTTGCTGGGCGTGGAAACGTTGCACATGTACGATGTGTATACGCCCATCGTGGCGGATGCGGCGGAGGTGATTCCCTTCGAACAGGCCAAGCAAACGGTGCTGGAAGCGCTGCAGGTGTTGGGCGAGGACTATGTGCGAATGCTTCGGGAAGGCTTCGAAAGCCGCTGGATTGACGTGTATGAAAACGTGGGAAAACGCGGCGGCGCATATTCCTCCGGCAGCAGCCGGCCGCATCCCTACGTATTGCTGAACCATAAGGACAATCTGGACAGCCAGTTTACGCTGGCCCATGAGATGGGACACGCGCTGCACAGCTATTTGAGCTGCAAGCATCAAAATGTCAGCAACAGCGATTATGTGATTTTTGTGGCGGAAGTGGCGTCTACCTGCAACGAGATTCTGCTGATGCAGCATTTGCTGAAAAAAACCACGGAAAAGCGCCAGAGAGCATACCTGATCAACCATTTCCTGGATCAGTTCAAGGGCACGGTGTACCGTCAGACCATGTTCGCGGAATTTGAATTGGAGATGGGGCGCATGGCGGAACGGGGAGAATCTCTGACCGCCGATGTTCTGTGCGAAAAATACCGCGCGCTGAATGCGCTGTATTTTGGCCCGGATATGGTTACGGACGATGGGATTGCTCTGGAATGGGCGCGCATTCCTCATTTCTTTTATGACTATTATGTGTTCCAGTATGCCACGGGGTTTTCTGCCGCCGTTGCAATTGCTGCGCGCATCCTGAAGGAGGGCGCGCCTGCCGTAGACGATTACAAGCGCTTCCTGTCCGGCGGTTGCAGCACGGATCCCATTTCGCTGTTGAAGATCGCCGGCGTGGACATGAGTTCGCCGCAGCCCGTGAACGACGCGCTGAAGCTTTTTGATGAACTGATCAAGGAGATGGAAGATATCGTCTGACGTTTGGATCGGATGATTTTTCTTCCCTGGAATGCCGGTTTGCTGGGCCCGCAGAGGCGACTCGCATGCCGGCATTTTGCCGTTTGCCAGCCCCGGCCGGGACGTATGGCGGCGCTTTGTGTCTGAAATCCTGTCCCAATCGCGTTTCTGTTGGAATGCGGTTGGCAAAAGGCATGCTGCAGGCGCCAGAAGCGAAACGCAAAAGCTTTTGCGAAGGACGGCGCGGCGCAGGATGGTTGGGAGAATTCTGGGTGGGCATATGCAGAAAAACTTGCTGGTTTGCAGCCGGCCTGAAGAAAAATCTTCTGCAGGCTGGATATGCCCGGACTGGACGAGGCGGAAATGAAGATTTGCGGAATTGGCGGGGATTTTCCGCCGATTGACTTCTCGTGTATGAGGCGGGCCGGGACGCATGGGGCAGGATTTTGACCAATGTTTTGAAGGTCGGGAGAGGGAGATTTGCCAATAGGAAGGCGTCGATGTCGGTGGGGCGGTGTTTCAAGGGGTGGACATTGGAGAATGGGAAGCGCATGCGCGCCCCATGGAGCCGGCGGAAGATCGGGATTTGACCAGTTTCCGCGGAAATACAAGCTTGCAGACATGATGCGATATGGGTTGTTTGCCGGAGGCCAAGCCCGATCATGGCTTCACTCCTGTGGTCGCCCTCGAAAGAGGGCATCGAGATGATCAACCACACGCTTTGCTTCGCAAATCCCCTTCCGGGGATTCAAATTGCGTTCTATTCGCATTTGTGCAATTACGACAGCTTGTTCTTCCCGGTGGAGCCACATCGTCCATGTGGCTCCGTGTCTTTTGCGAAAGCGGTTTCTTCTCCATCCCCAGTGGAACTGGGGGGTTCTCTTGCCTGTTCGGCGAACAAGAAAAACTGCCGGCGGC
>JAQXRL010000120.1 GCA_029218505.1 Eubacteriales bacterium
TGGACAGCGGCAGAAGGATCGACGTCATGATGCGAAAATCGTTGCACCCGTCGATGCGGGCTGCTTCAGAAAGATCCTCCGGCAATTGCTGCAAAAAGGTGCGGCAGATGATTACGTTGTAGATCGATACCAGGCCGATCAAAAGCATGGTATAGGGCTTGTTGAACAGACCGATTTGAAGAACGACCAGGAAGGTAGGAATCAGCCCGCCGCCGAACCACATGGGAATGATGAACAACGTGCTCAGCAGCTTTTTTCCGTACAGGTGCTTGCGGGAAAGGGCATATGCCGCCATATAGGTGACGATCAGATTCAGGATTGTGCCGAAAATGGTGTAGAACAAGCTGTTGCGATATCCCATCAACACCCATTCGTTTTGTAAAATAAGCCGGTATCCATCCAATTGAAATCCCTTGGGCAAAAGAATCAAGTCGCCGGAATTTACCGCCACTGGGTCGCTGATCGATGCGGAAAGCGTGTAGAGAATCGGATACAGCATGACCACAGCAACGATGGACAACACAAGATATACAAACGTCATAAAGAGGCGATCGCCAAAGGATTCTCGAACTTCTCTTTTTTGCGCGAAGCTTGTCATGGTTGCGCCTCCTTAAATCAGGGTGATGTTGCTAAGACGTTTGGAAATTGCGTTTACGCTCAACAGAATGCCAAAATTGATCACGCTGTTGAACAGGCCGATGGCTGCGCTGTACGAATACTTTGAGCCTTGCAGGCCGATTTTGTAGACATAAGTGGAAATGATTTCAGATACGTCGGAATTTAGCGTGTTCTGCATCAGAAACGCCTTTTCATATCCCACGCTGAGGATGCTGCCGCAGTTCAAAATCAGCAGCATGACGATGGTGGGAAGAATGCCCGGAATGTTGATGTGAAGGATGCGCTGGAAGCGGTTGGCGCCGTCAATAGAGGCGGCTTCATATAATTGCGGATCAATTCCGGATAGCGCGGCAATATAGATAATGGAATTCCATCCGCTGTTTTGCCAGATATCGGAAGCGATGTATACCGTGCGAAACCATTTGGAATCGCCCATGAAGTCGATGGGGGAACCTCCCAGAGCAACGATGAACTTGTTGATAAAGCCGATGGAGGGCGATGTAAAATTGGATATCATGGCCACCAGCACGACGATTGAAATAAAATGCGGAATATACGTGGCGTTTTGCACCAGTTTTTTGAAGGGCACGCACTTTACCTCGTGCAGCATCAGCGCCAGCAAAATATTGATCGGGAAACCGATCAGCAGGGAATACAGGCTTAAAAGCAGCGTGTTGCGGATGAGAACGGGGAATTGCACGGAATGCACGAAGGTGTTGAAATGGCGCAACCCCACCCATTCGCTGCCCCAAATGCCTTTTTTGGCCACATAATTTCGAAAAGCGATTTGTACGCCGTACATGGGCGCATAATTCATCACGATTAAATACAAAAATGCAGGCAAGAGGCAAACGTACAATTGCCAGCTTCCCCAAAGCTTCCGTCGCACGGAAGTCCCCTGGCTTTTTTGAGTCATTCCTTTTTTCTGCATGTATTTTTCCTCGCTTTGCTTTGGATTTCGGCTTGCCCGGTTGGGCGTCGGGCGCTTCTTGCGCTGGGAACACAGTCTGTGCGCAGACTTATTATAGGGTGTTCCGCATGAAATCTCAATGTGCCAGATTTCACATCGATGTGCGAAGTTTATCCAAAGCGCCAGAAAGCACTTTGCATTATTTTTGGCAAAGCCGGCTTTTGTTTGTGGAAATGGGGAAAGGGTTGACATGAAAGCGCGGGATTCTTATAATGATTTTACGCGTTCTTCGTTTTGGAAATGGAGGAATAGAATTTGCACGCTACAAAACGTTCCGCCTTGTTGCGCAGATACATGCTGACCATTGTTTGCATGATTTTGATTCCATGCAGTTTGCTGATGGGGATGATTTATCATTCCCTGTCCCGCAATCTCATCCATGAAGCAGAGCGAATGATTCAAAGCCAGGTTCAGGCGACGATAGAGCGCAGCGATGAATTCTTTTCCGCATGGATCAATACTTGCGTGCGAATTTCGGCGGATCAGGTGATTCGCCCGTACAATCTTACAGAAAACGGATATGAAAGCGTGGATGCGCTGCAACGGCTGAAGATCTATGGTTCCGAATTAAGCGATTGCGAAAGCATCATGGTGTTTCTGAACGGCAGCGAAAAACTATATGGCCAACAAGGCGTCATGCATCTGGAGACGTTGCTGCGCCATACAGGCGAAAAATCGGAAGAACTGCGGGATCGATATTTGGAAATGCTTCATGCCTGCAACAGTTTGGCAGTTACGCCGCCGGACATGTATATTGTGTCGGAAAATGGAAATCCCAAAATGTTCGCCTGCTATCCATGGTATATCAGTGGAAGCGCCATTGGCACGCTGGTTTGTCTGATCGATGTCAATCCATTTTTTGAAGGAATTTTCGGAAGCCTGGCCAATTCCAGCATCAGCGCTTTGCGCTTGACGGACGCCGATGGAAATATTCTATATTCCCAGGGCGATGGGGATTTGGAAGCGGCCCCGCAGGAGGACGGCATTTTCAAAGTTCGGGCAAACGGGCATGCTGCTTCCATGATTTCCTTTTCTTCGGAACAAAGCGGATGGAGACTATCCGCGATTATGCCCCATGGCAAGGTTGCCCCGCTGCTGAAAAACACGCGTTTTTTGGGAATGACCCAAATGACGCTGCTTTTGCTGGCGGTATGGCTGATTTGCGGAATCCTGATTGCCTATCGATTCTGGCTGCCTTTGTATCAAATGACGCAGCGCCATGTTCGCAATGTCGACGGAAACGATTCGCAGAGCAAAAACGAATTGGAGATTCTGAATCATTTCATTGACAGTTTGCAAGATGAGAACAAGCAGCAGATGCGCCATGCGGATCAGGAAGCGCAGAGACAGCGGTTGCTGTACGCGTTGTTAAATGAAACGGGCAATCTGCCGGAAAACTTTCGCCAGCAGCTGGAACACGTGGGAATTTCTTTGCCGGGCCCGGTTTTTCACGCGCTGGCCCTGTCTGCCGCAGGCATGGACTCCGCGCTGTGCACGCAATTGATGGAGGCCAGTTTCGCCGTTCCGTGCGTATACGCGGTGGATATGGCATACAAAAACATGATCGTGTACATTTACAGTGCAACAGCGGAAAAGGAGGATGCGCTGCGGGATGGAATTTTGCGTTGCGTGGAAACCATGCTGGGCGACGCCTTTTTTGCCGGACTGAGCGGTTCATGCCATCGCATTGAGGAATTGAGGCGCGGATTTTCCGAGGCAATTCTTGCCTTGGAAAATGCCAGAGCGCAGGGCGTCAGGCTGGCGACATATGCGGATCCGAAAGAAATCCGTGAAAATTGGGAAAACGACCTGGATTGCACGCTTCGGACGCTGCAGGCCGGTTTGCAGCATTCCAATCAGGAAATTATCCAAAATATGCTGGCGGAATTGCGGCATATCCTGGATTCGCTGCGGCAAACTCCTCAGCTGCCCGCCTATGCGCGCCATATTATTTTCTATCGCATCAGCGTCGTTGTCCGGGAATGTGGTTTGCCCAATGCCAATCAGCGCCTGGAGGCGTTGATGAACGAAGAAGGCGATGAAGCGTTTTTCGAAACCCTTCAGGCGCTTTGCGCTTCGCTTGCGGAACGGTTTCAGTCCCAAAATGTTCTTTCCGGAGACTTGACATATCGCAGAATCATAGATTTTTTGGATGCGCATTATTGTGATCAGAACATGAGTCTGATGCTGCTGGCAAACCAGTTTAACATGTCTATTCCGTACATGAGCCGCTTCTTTCTGGAGCATTCGGGCGTCAATTTCGTAGATTATCTTTCCCAAAAGCGTATGCAACGCGCTTGCGAATTGTTGCGCACCACGGACGATCCCGTGCGTGAAATCGTGGAAAAAGTGGGTTATTGCAATGTATCCAGCTTTACGCGCAAGTTTTCCGAATTATATGACGTTACGCCTGGCCGTTTCCGCAGCAAAAGATGAAATTTCGCAAACAAAAGCGGAAATTCGGCAAATTGCGATGCGCGATTCTGGTTGATATAATGAAGGGGGCGCCAATGTGCGTTCATTGATCAGAACGGAGGCTGGAACATGGAACGAGCATCCCAATACCGTTGCATTCAGCGCGTGATCGTTTCGACGCAAACAACTGCGGAAAAAATTCTGGAAAACGCCCGGAAAAACCCTGCGGCTTGGGACGGAATCTGTATAAGCACCTTTGCGAATATTTCCGAACCATCCCAGGATGCGGAAATGAGATTTTGCCGCATTCGGGACAGCATGCGCGCATTTCAGGCCGAAGGCCACAGGGTACAGCTGGGCATGTCCTTTACGCTGGGCCACGGGGATTCCCCGCTGTATCCGGAAGCGACGGTGCCGCCGATGGTTGGGCCGAAAGGCGAAATCTGCCGTCAATCCATCTGTCCCCGGTCGGAGGAGGCGGCGCGGGAATTCCGGAAGCTGTTCCGGCGGTATGCTTCCTTGCAGCCGGAATGCATCTGGATCGACGACGATTTCCGCATGTACAGCCATGCTCCGGCGGCATGCGGCTGTTTCTGCGATGCTTGCATGGATCGGTTCAACAGGACCTATGGCCATTCGTACACAAGGGAGAACCTGGTTGCCGAGCTGTTGGAGGACCATTTTCCCCGGGAAAACCAAATCCGATTGGAATGGCTGGATTTTAACCATAAAGGCTTGCTTGCGCTGGCGGGAGAAATGGCCCGGGCGGTTCACCAGGTTTCCCCGAAGGTGATCATGGGGATGATGACGGCGGGCGCGCAATTTAACGTATATGATCAGCCGGATTATCGTGATTTTCTGCCTGTCATGGCAAACCAAGACGGTGAAGTTTGGTTTCGGCCCGGAGCGTTCTTTTACGAAGACGCAGTTCCGTTTGAAGCGGTGCGCAAGGCGTTTGCGCTGTCCGTGACGAACCAGCATTGCGTATCCAAAAATGTCAGGACATATTCCGAAATTGTCATGTGTCCCTATGTAAAGCGCGGAAAGGCGCTGAAAATTGTGCGCTTCGAAGCCCTGGCGCACATTGGCTTGGGCGGCGTGAACGGCGTTACCTTTGAGTCCATCAAGGAAATGATCGACGAGATGGACGCATATCTTTGCATGATCCAGGAAAACGCTCCGTATTTGCGGGCGCTGGCCGACGCCGTTGCCGACCGAACGCAGATCGGGCTGTATCCATGGTTTTCCGCGAAGCAATGGGCATATGCCAACGCCGGCAGCAGCATGGAAGATTTGCACAGAGATTCCAGCGGCTTGGCGGTAGAATTGCTGCGCATAGGCGTGCCGCTCACGGCAAATCCCCAGGGAGCGTTGGGGATCATCCTGGCGGGAAGCAACGTAAAATCCATGCCGAGGGATCAACTGAAGGCGTGGCTGCGCAAAGGCGTTTACGCCGATGGCGAGGCGGCAGAATGGGTGAACCGCATGTTGGGCGGGGCGCCCATGGGCGTAGAAATTTCGGGTCCCGCTCCCAGCACTTGCGAGAAATTCGGCGACCATTGGTTGAACGGCGAACATGCAGGGTTCCTTCGCTGTCCATTTGCAGGCGGCGCTGGGACGGGCGCGCGGGCAATGCGCCTTGCGGGCGCCGCGGCCCTGAGCGAGGCAGTAAACGGGGCCATCGGAAGCGCTGCATATCAGAAACCCGTGGGCAGCGTGGGAAGCGCCGTGTATGAGACGCCCGAAGGTGGTCGCACGGCGGTGATGGCGGTTGCGCCATGGGCATTGGATATCGTTTCGTTTGCCAAAAGCGATCAGATTTTGAATGTTCTCAATTGGCTGTGTCGGGGAATGCCTGTTCGCATATCCAGTGATTGCCGGGTGGGGCAATCCGTTTGGCGCGGCGAGAAGGACATGGTTTTGTTCCTGCTGAACATGGATTTTGACCCCGCGAAACATGTGCGGCTGCAATTTGCTTCGCCCATGCGCTTGGAACGCTTGGAGAGAGATGGCGTTTGGAGCGACGTGGGATCAGGTTTGGAATACACAATTCCGGAATTGAGGGACTTTGATTGCGCTGTCTTCCGCATGACGCCCCTGACGCGCGAAAGCACGTGCTGAAAAGGCACGCAGCCCCGCACGGGTTCCGAACGACCGGCGCATTTCGCGCATGACAGAAGAATAACGCCTCCTTTTCCAATAACGCGGCAGTTTCGGAAGAGGAGGCGATCATTTTACGTCTGGGATCAATGCAAGAAATACTGGCGAAGATGCGCAAAACTGCGGCTGCATTTTCGACCAGGAAGTTTCTCTTCATCATATGTTTTGTTTCGGTGCGTGCTGAACAGATTTGTTTTACGGACAGAATCATATTTTGCTCTTTGAAAGGGATTGTTGCTCCGGCGATGTCTATTCCTCTGTTTTCTTTCTGTTAGGGCTTTTGCCGATATAGCGTTTGTATAATTTGGTGAAGTATTTTACATCATCGATGCCGACATTGCGGGCAACTTGTGCAGTGGTCATATTGCCGTCATGCAGCAACCTTTCCGCATGCTTCATGCGCAGACGGTTTCGGTAATGGATGGGTGATACGCCATAGTATTCCTTAAACAGGCGCCGGAACTGGCTTTCGCTGAATGAACACATTTCCGCAAGTTTGCCGACGGAGGTGTCTTTTTCGTAATTATAATGTAAATACACGATGCTCTGGCTGATTTGAGAATGCGTATTCATGCGTTCCTGCTGGGTGCGGACAATCGTGCTGAGGATATGCGCGACAATCGAAACGCGTTCCATCCACATGTACGAATTTTCATCTGCGGAATTTTCTTGAAATTTTTCAATGGATTCCTCCAAGACGCCCGTTGTGTCGGTGTATAGAATGCGGATTTCGTCGCCATAGTTCTGCATGGATGTCACAAAATCGTCCATCTTAACATCGATAACAAACAGACAGCATTGCTCAGGCCATATGGAATGATAGGCCGTTTCCGGCGGAATAAAGACCACATCGTGCGGACGTGCCCGAACAATTCTGCACTCGTTGACGAAAAAATCAGCATAGCCTTCCTGAATGTATGCAAAGCGTGTGTATGAAGAAGGCTCGGTTGAATATGTGTGTCCGCTCTCTTCGCGGAAAATATTAAAGCGCAGGGCGAATTGATTCAGACTTTCAAAGCCGCTGACAGTAAAACTATCCATGTAAAACACCTCTAATTTAATATTATATTGAAATGACGGTATTATTCAATACTTTTTTGGTGATTGCGCGATTTATACTCTGATTTTGGCATTTTTATAGGTTGGACGTCTGAAATAAACGTGTTATGATTATAACATAAAAAGACTGGAAGGAAGTTGACCTATGGATAATAAACTCACGATTGCAGTGAAAGAATACGCATATCGGTTGGGCGCGGATTTGGTCGGTATTGCGAACATAGAGCGTTATAGCGGAGCTCCTTTGAAGATGAGCCCACAGGGTATTTTGCCCACCGCGAAGAGCGTGATCGTATGCGCTGTACACCATCCCGATGCTGCCATCGAATTGGATGGGGAAATCCATCCCCAGGTCATGGGGCCATATCGCATTCAATACATTATGAA
>JAQXRL010000121.1 GCA_029218505.1 Eubacteriales bacterium
TGTGTATTCGGGCAACGCCGAAGCGTTCCCTATCCTGCCATTACATATCCCGAATGCAATCGAAATTGCGAATGATATACTCCGCACCGCTGACAACGGTAAAAAACAGGCTGAGATACAGGACGATTGTCGCCGCCACGATTCCGGCATATCCCAGCAGGGCGTCCCCTTCCACGGGAACGAGCAGCAGCAGCAGCAAAATCGCAATCATCTGGGTTACGGTCTTCAGCTTTCCCAGTTTCCCCGCCGCAATCACGCGCCCGCCTTCCACCGCCACCAGGCGGAACCCGGAAATCACAAATTCCCGCGCCAGGATCAATACGCACACCCAGCTGGGAATGCGCCCCTGGCCCACCATCACAATCAGCGCGGACATCACCAGCAATTTGTCCGCGATGGGATCCGCAAATTTCCCGAAATTCGTGACCAAATTGCGCTTTCGGGCAATCTTTCCGTCCAGCATGTCCGTAAAGCTGGCCAGGGCAAACACCAGCGTCGCGGCAATTTGGCACCCAAACGCCGGACGCAGCGCCAGCACCACGAACACCGGAATCATGCACACGCGCAGCAATGTCAGTTTGTTGGGCAAATTCATTGGACAACCTCCCCGTACAAATCATAGGCGTCCGCGCCGGTGAGCTTTACGCGAACATATGTTCCCGTTTTTACGGGTTCCTTTGCGGAAAACCGAATGGCGCCATCGCTTTCGGGGGCTTCCAGAATGGATCTGCCAAAATACATGCCGTCCTCAAATCCTTCGCACAGCACGTCCCATTCCGTGCCCACCCGAGCTTCGTTGATTTCCTGGGAAATGCCCTGCTGCAGCAGCATCAGCTGATCCAGGCGCTTTTGCTTGGTCTCCTCGTCGATCTGTCCGGGCATTTCCGCAGCGCGCGTGCCCTCTTCCGGAGAATACGGGAACGCGCCCATGCGGTCAAACCGCGTCTCCTTCACAAAATTCGCCAACGTTTCAAATTGGGCGTCTGTTTCGCCGGGAAAGCCCACGATAAAGGTGGTGCGCACGATCAATCCGCGCTTGCGGCATTCCGCAATTCTGCTGCGAATCCAATCCGACGTGCCGCGGCGGTTCATGGCCTTCAGCATATCGTCGTCGATGTGCTGCAAGGGCAGATCCAGATATGGCGCCACCTTGGGCGTATTGGCCAGGGCGTCCAGCAGCGCATCGTCGGTGGTATCCGGATAGCAATACAGCGCCCGCACCCATTTTACGCCATCGATGGCCGATACCTGCCGCAGCAATTCCGGCAAAAGCCGCTTGTGTTCCGGGAAATCCGTGCCGTATCGGGACGTATCCTGGGCCACCAGGGTCAGTTCCGTCACGCCCCGCGCCGCCAAATCCCGGCATTCTTCCAAAATATCCGCCATGGGCCGGGATCGATATCCGCCCCGAATCAGCGGAATGGCGCAATAGCTGCATCGGTTGTCGCAGCCATCGGAAATTTTCACGTATGCGGAATTGGACAGCGTGGTGAGCACGCGTTTTCCGGGCAAAAATCGCGGGCCGTCGCCCACAAAGCAGGGGCGCATGCCGCTTTCCGCCGCTTCAATCATTTCCTCTACCCGGGCGTATTCGCTGACGCCCATGATGCCGTCGATTTCCGGAATCTCCTCGGCCAGCGCCGCGGCATACCGCTGCGCCAGACACCCCGTGACAAACAGCCGCTTGCCGGGAGCGTCCTTTTTGTATTGCGCCATTTCAAAAATGGCTTCGATGGATTCCTCCTTGGCCGGCTCAATGAAGCCGCAGGTGTTGACGAAAAGATAATCCGCCTTTGCCGGATCCTGGACGATTTCACATCCCAGCTCCACCAATTTTCCCAGAAGCACCTCCGAATCCACGCGATTTTTGGCGCAGCCCAGGGATACCAATCCGATTTTCTTCTTCATTTGCGTGATCCTTTCATTCTTGGGTGGGTTCATCCTCAAACATGCGCTGGAATTGCTCCCGCGTCACCAAAACGGTGCGCGGCTTGGCGCCGTCCGCTTCCGATACGATGCCGCGCTGCGCCATTTCGTCAATCAGCCGCCCGGCTCGGGCATATCCCACCCGCATCCTGCGCTGCAGCATGGAAATCGAAGCCTGTCCCGCTTCCACCACGATTTCCACCGCCTCCGGCAAACGCGCATCGTATTCCTCCGAAGCCTCTTCCTTTTCCGCATCCGACATGACGGCGCTGTTCATATGTTCCACCATGTCCTCGTCGTAGACGGGCTCGCTACGCTCCTTGATATATTCCACCACGTTTTCCACTTCGTCGTCCGAAACCCACACGCCCTGCACGCGAATGGGCTTCATGCCCGACGGCACGAACAGCATATCGCCCCGGCCCAGCAGCTTTTCCGCGCCGCCATGGTCGATCATGGTGCGGCTGTCGATTTGCGATGCCACCGAAAAGGCGATTCTGGTGGGAATATTCGCCTTGATGATGCCCGTAATGACGTTTACCGACGGCCTTTGCGTGGCAATGACCAGATGCATTCCCGCCGCCCGCGCCAATTGCGCCAGCCGGCAGATGGAATCTTCCACGTCTCCCGGCGCAACCATCATCAAATCCGCCAATTCGTCGATCACGATGACCATTTGCGGCATGGGCTTTTCTCCCGCCGGCAGCTTTTTGTTGTAACCCTTGATGTCCCGAACGCCGTGTTCCGCAAACCGCTTGTAGCGCTGGCTCATCTCGTTCACCGCCCAATCCAGGGCGCTGGCCGCCTTCTTGGGATCCGTCACCACCGGCGCGATGAGATGGGGGATGCCGTTGTATACCGACAGTTCCACCACCTTGGGATCGATGAGGATTAGCTTTACCTCGTCCGGCGTCGCCCGGAACAGAATCGAAATAATCAGCGAATTGATGCACACCGATTTGCCCGAACCCGTCTGGCCCGCAATGAGCACATGGGGCATTTTCGCAATGTCCGCCACGATAAACCGCCCCGAATTGTCCTTGCCCAGGCCAATGGCGATCTTCGACGGATGCTTCCGCGCTTCCGGGCTTTCCAGCACTTCCCGCAAACTGACGGTTTCCCGCTCCTCATTGGGAATTTCCACGCCCACGGCCGCCTTGCCCGGAATCGGCGCTTCTATGCGCACGCTTTCCGCCGCCAGATTCAGCGCGATATCGTCCGACAGCGACGTGATTCGGCTGACCTTGACCCCTGGCGCGGGCTGCAATTCATATCGCGTCACCACCGGCCCATGGGCAATGCCCGTCAGTTTCGTCTCGATTCCAAAACTGCGCAGCGTTTCCTCCAACAGCTTTGCCTTTTCCATGTCCGCCTGGCGATTGTTTTGGGCGCTTTTTTCGTCTCCCGGATTCAGCAAATCAATGGGCGGATAATTGTATTCTTCTTCTTCGATTTCCGGCACAGCCTCCATGCGCTTCAGCTTTGGCATGGGCTTCTGCTTCGGCGCTTCCGGAACGTCAAAGGGCGGTTCGTCCTCCGCTTCGTATTGCTCCGGCTCAATGCGGAATTCGTCGTCCTCCACAACCGGTTCCTTGTGGCGCGCCGCTTCCGGATACAGGCTTTCGTCCACCGTAAAGCCGGCGTCTTCCTCCGCTTTTGCCGGTTTTTCGGGCTTTTCCGCCGCCTTCGGCTGCCGCGTTTTCTTCATTCGCGCCGCGGGATTGTTTTGAAACGCTGCGTCCGCCGCCGAGACTTCCGCTTCCACCGGCACGTCCGCAGGCGCTTCTTCCGCCTGACGCGCCGCTTCCTGCGCGGGCGTGCCGGCGGCGACCTTTTCGTTATACAGCCTGCCCCGGCGGGGCGGCGACTGCCTCGTTTCCCGGGTTGCCGGCCGCACCGGCGCGTCCACCGGGTGTACCGGCCGCTTTTCCCGCCGTTCCCGATCCGGCCGCTCAAAGGCCGTTTCCAGCAGCGTGTCTTCCGGTTCGAACAAACGTTCTACCGTGCGTTCATTGCGCCGCTGATCCAGCCGGTTCTGGGTTTGTTGGGCATGCGAGCGCGACCAGCGGACCATTTTGGACATACGTCCGGTGGCGGTAAGGCACAGGGCGATCAGGAGCAGGCATGCGAAGAAACCGCCCCAGCAGCCGCCCAGATATTTATACAAGGGCCAGCCGGCGATGGCGCCCAACGCGCCGCCGCCGATGCCGGCCAAATAGGACTTTGAAACAAAATTTGCATAACCGGAAATGGTCATGCGTTCCAGGACGATTTTCTCCGTGGAAAACATATGCACGGCGGAAAACAGCAGCAGAATGACAAACGCGTTCAGCGTGATTCGCCACCAGGAGAGATGTTTGCCGCGAATGGAGAACACGCACAACGTGCCTGCCCAGGCGGGGAACAGGGGAATGGCCCAACGCAGATAGCCACCCAGGCCGCGAAGGCAATTCTGGATGGCGGCCATTGCCGTGGCCTGCTGAGGCGCGGCAAACACAATGTAAAACAGCAACGCGGAAATACCAAACAGCGCAATGGCGCACAAAACGCGCGGCATCACGCTGGCCTCCGTTTCAGGCTCCGTTTGGCGTTCCCGCTGGCGGACAACTGACGACATGTTTTTCCTCCAATCCGGTTTTCCGGGACATCCTGACGTTCCCCGGCGGCGCTTTTCCGCCGTTGGAATCACATTTTCCCATTTTTATTATAGTCCCGCCGTCCCACCTTGACAAGCCAAAATATCCCGATCTTTCAAAGCGTCGGATTCTTGTCACATTGCGGGCAAAATTTTCTTTCCAAGGAAAAACTCCGAAGGACATGCGCCCTTCGGAGCCTTCAAAATGGAACGGATTATGCGCCGATGAGCTTCGTAATCCACGCGCGGCAACCCAGCAAATCAATCTGTCCCACAAAGGGCCATAGCGTTGATTCCGCGCGCAAGGTATCGGCAAGATCCGGAACCACCATAGAGGTCACCATGGGCAAAATGCTCAGCACCAGCACCACGATCACCAACCCGCGCACCAGCCCGAACGCGCCGCCCAGCAGCCAGTCAAAGCCGCGCAGCACATGAAACCGGAACACATGGTTCAGCAGATTTACCAACAACGTCGCCGCCCAATACAGCACCAGGAACGTCAGCACAAACGCAAGCACCTGAAACACCGCCATCCAAATGGTCTGGTCCAGATAATCCGTCAGACTGGTGATGCCCAAATTCGAAAACACCTGTCCCCGAACGTTCTTTTCAAAGGCGTCCGCGATCATGGAAAACTTTCCGCTGACCGCATTTACCGCCTCCGCAATGGCGGTTTCGCCCCCCGCCACCACGTCCGCCACGTTGGCGCTGGCCTGGGCCGAACTGGCGAAGAACGTCTCCGGCTCCAAATATTGGTTCAGCACCGCCATCAGCGTCTTGTTGGAAAGCGCATAATTTGCCACCCGTTCATACAACGCCTGCGCGCCAAACCAGGCGCCCGCCAGCCCCGCCGTCGCCAAACCAGAGGCGATGAAGCCCTTGTACATGCCGGCCAGAACGCTGAACGCCAGCACCACGAGGATGATAATGTCAATGATGTTCATTCCCGATCCCTCCGATTGCAATAATACACCCTTCTGCCCTCCAGGACGTGTTTCAGAAAGACGAAACGGCCGTTTCGCGCGCTTTTCCGTTTGCCTGGGGAAAAAACATGCAAAACGCATTTCATGGAATTTTGAAACACTCCCTAGCGTTCCCATTTCCTGGGTATCTATACCCATGCGAAACCCTCCGCGCCCTTATGGCAGCGAAACCAGATATACGTCGTTTCCAAATCCCAGGATTGCAGTGTTGTCCTTGGTTACGCCATACACTTCGTCCATTCCAACCGGCAGCTGATATGCCAGCACCCGCTGTTTGCCAAGCTGCGCAATCATCACATATCCCTCCGTGGAAAACCCATACACGCGGTCTCCCCGCACGGAAAGCGCCTTGCAGCCAAAGGGAAAGCGCACGATCTGGCTTTCTTCTCCCCGCATCAGCCGAACGTCCTGAATGGAAGAACCTCCGTCATATTGCGCATTGGCGGCAAACGCCATCAGCGGATTTTCCGACGCGGCGTCCGCGTCCGCCAAATACCAACCGTACACCAGCTGCCTGGCCGCGGTGTTTTCTGTGCCCATGTAGTCATACGCCTTTACGTATGTTTCTCCCACGCACAAAATCCGGGAGGATTGGAACAATACGCGATACAGCACCTGGTCCGTGTTCGTAATGTTTCCGCGATGGCTTCTGCCGGGTTGATAGGTGGAAATCTTCGTGGTCGGCGCCGTGCCGGACGCGTCCAGGCTCAATTCCCAAAACAGCGTGCCGCCCGAAAAGAACCCGTAATCCACCACCATCTGTTCTTCCATTTCGATATATGGCGTCATCTTGCGCCCGCTGGCGTCCAGCAGAATGATGGTACTGTCGTTTTCTCCCGCTTCCACCACCACCGCCGAATATTTTTCACCCATCTTTGCCGAAATGATCTTGCCTTCCATGGTGCCGCTGTAGGTGGTGACGCCCTTGTCCATTTCGATCAAGGTCAACGTATTTCCGTTCCACGCCGCCACGCCCGCATCCGTGGCGCAAAAATCACAGCCCGCGCCAATCATGTAAGACCATCGTGTGTTGCCCTGGGCGTTTACCATGCCCAGCGAACCGCCGTCATAATACACGAATCCTTGGGAGGTAACCTGTACCCCTTGGTTGGAGGACAAGGACAGCACCTTGCAATTTCCCAACGCATTGGAACCGCCCTTTGAAATTCCCAGCGCCAGCAGATATGATATTGCACAGACGATCAGCACAATCAGCACCACGGCAGGCCATGAAAATTTTGCATTCCTGCCTCTTTCCATGCAGTCCCTCCCGCCTTTTCCGCGATCGTTTCCGCGAAAAATGGGCGCAAAAAGCCCTTGAACGCTGAAACTATTCCTATTATAATAGAATGAAGCTCCGGTTGCAAGGATTCACGCGCAAAAAAGCACGAAAGCCCAAGGAATGTTACATTTCCGGCAGCTTGTCATAATCCGGTTGCACCGCAGACACAATTCCAGGAGGCATTTATGACCCGGCCAAAGCAGACCCCTTCCCGCGGCAAGACACGCGTGTCTCCCCCAAAAAAGCGCGGCGCCAAAGCGAAGCTGCTGCTTTCCGCTGCGTTTCTGCTGTTGATGGCGCTGCTCATCGCGGTTATGGCGCTTTCTGCGCGCGTCGTGCACGTTCGCCATACGGACGTCTATTTGCAGGACCTTCCCGCCGGGTTTGACGGCATCACCATCCTGTACGTCAGCGACATTGATTTGCTTTCCGAAAGCACCTTTCGCGCCACGCGCCGCCTGTTTCAGCGCATGCAGGCGCTCAAGCCGGACGTGCTTCTGTTGGGCGGCGATTACACCAGCGAAACGCTGCTTTCTATTTTGAACCGGCAAGGGGACGTTTCCGCCGAAAACAGCAATCGGGAAATCGCCCTGCGCAACGAATTTTTCCGCGCCCTGGAGACGTTTTCCGCGCCGATGGGAAAGTACGCCGTGCGGGCGCAGGCGGATCCTTCCGCGGACGTTCTGAAAGCCGCCATGGCCGCCAGCCAAATCACGCTGCTGCAAGACGAAGCAATTCCCCTATACAGCGGCGCGGAAAGAATTTATCTTGTAGGACTTGCGCCCTTTGCGGAGGACTCCGCCGCGCTTTCCGGCATGAGCGGACAATTTTCCGCCGGGGATTGCGTCGTGGTTGCCGCCCATTCCGCAGGGTCCTTTTCCGCCATTCAGATTGCGGAAGCATCGGACGGCGGCACATGGGCAGATCTGGTGCTGTGCGGACACAGCCATGGCGGCCAGATTCGCTTTGGCGACAGGACGCTGGTGCAGCTGACCAATCGGGAACGGCAATACCTGGCGGGATGGTATGTGGAAAACGGCGTAAAGCTGCTGGTGAGCCAGGGATTGGGCTGCGAAGGCGTTGCGCTGCGGCTTGGCAGCGCGCCGGAAGCCCATCTATTGACCCTGCGAAAAGGAGAACCGCCCCTTTCCGCAGAAAATGTTTCACGTGAAACATTTTCATTTTGGACCCAGCAGCCGTGATGCTTCCGCCTTGAAAAATGTTTCACGTGAAACAAAAGGAGCGTTTCATGGAATTTCAATGCAATCTCTGTCCCAGAAAATGCAACGCCACGCGAGGGGAAACCGGCAACGGCTTCTGCGGCATGGGATCGGACCCCGTCCTGGCCCGCGCCGCACCCCATTTTGACGAAGAACCCGTGATTTCCGGCGTTCATGGATCCGGCGCCGTGTTCTTCTCCGGCTGCTGCCTGCGATGCCGCTTTTGCCAAAATTACGAAATTTCCACCGAAAACTTCGGCAAACGCGTTTCCCCGGAAACCTTGCGGAAGATCTATTTCCGGCTGATCGATCAGGGCGTTCACAACATCAATCTGGTCAACCCCACCCATTTCACCCGCGCAATTCTGCAATCCCTGGAAGGCGGACTTCCCGTGCCCGTGGTGTGGAACACCGGCGGCTATGAACGCGTGGAAACCCTGCGCGCCCTGGAGGGCAAGGTGCAGGTTTACCTGCCGGATTTGAAATATTATCACGCGGACGCCGCGGGGCGGTATTCCGCCGCGCCGGATTACTTCCCATATGCTTCCGCCGCAATTCGGGAAATGCTTCGGCAAACCGGTCCGGCGCAAATCGATGAAAACGGGCTGATGGTTCGGGGAACCATGGTGCGCCATTTAATTTTGCCCGGCAGAACGCAGGAATCGATGGAAATCCTGCGCTGGATTCGGGAAAATCTGCCCGGGGCATGGGTCAGTCTGATGGCGCAATACGTACCGGCGGGCGACGCAAACGGCGTGGATCAGCTGGGCAGACAGCTGACCCAGCAGGAATACGACCGCGTGGCGGATTGCCTGATGGAACTGGGCCTGGAGGACGGATTTGTGCAGGAATTGTCCTCTTCCGACGAAAAATATATTCCGAATTTTGATTTGACGGGGGTATTGGACGAATGGAACTGACCTTTGCGCCGCTGTTTAGCGGTTCCAGCGGAAATTCGGTCTATGTGGGCTGCGGCGACGACCATCTGCTGGTAGACGCAGGCGTTTCCGGCGCGAAGATTTTGAGCGAGCTGGCGAAAATCGGCGTGAAACCCGGGGAGCTTTCCGGAATCCTGGTGACGCACGAACACGTGGATCACATTCGTTCCGTGGGAATTCTGTCCCGGAAGTTGGACGTGCCGGTATACGCCACGGAAGGAACCTGGGCCGCCATGGAGAGCAAGATTGGCGAAATTCCCGAAAGAAACATGCGCATTTTTGACAAGCGACAGGATTTTTACATTGGCCGCATGGAAATCCGGGCGTTTTCCCTGCCCCACGACGCTGCCGAACCCGTTGGATATACCTTTTTTTCCGGAGGAACGCGGTTTTCCGTGGCCACGGATATCGGATGCGTGAAGGAAAGCTGGCTGAAAGAAATCGACGGTTCGGACGCGGTGCTGTTGGAATCCAACTACGACCCGGGCATGCTTGCCGCGGGGAATTATCCGTATCTGCTGAAGCAGCGAATCGCATCCCGCAAGGGCCATTTGGCCAACGAGGACGCGGGAGAAGCGGCGGTGGCATTGGCGCGCCGGGGCGCAAGGCGGATCATTCTGGGCCACCTGTCCAAAGAAAACAACTTTCCTGAATTGGCCCTGAAGAGCTGCGAAGCCGCCATGCTGCAGGCGGGGATCCGGCCGGGACAGGATGTGGCGGTGGGCGTGGCATTGCGGGACGGAATTACCGGGTTGTTTGCCATTCGCCGGGAGGAAATGGAGGCGTTTTTGTGAAGCGACGGCTGAATCGATATGCGGAAGGGATTTTGCCCCTGGGGCTGGGCATAGCGGCGCTGGCAGGCCGGCAAACCGCCGCCATGGAAATGTTGGCGGCATATTTGGCGGGGCAGGCGTTGTTTCTGGGGTTGCCGGGCGCGTTTCGCAAAGCCGCGGCGGCGGAACCGGACGCAAAGTCCATCCGCGGACTGTGGAGCGGCGGATTTATGTCGGTCTGCTGCATTTTTGCGGCGTGCGTTGCCGCGCTGTTTTGCACAGGATCCAGGGCGAACGACGGCCGGTATCTCTATCTGCTCTGCGCGTCGATGGGATGCTGTCTTGCAGAGTGCAACGTAGAATGGCTGTATGCGCGAAACGAGTCTTTCAGCGGAGCATTGTGTCGAATTGTGACGGCGACGGCCTGTCTGGCCGCAACGGCATGCGACGGATTGATGCAGGGGGAATTTGCCCTGGAACGACAGATTTGCGCCGGCGCAGGCATTGCATGGGCCATTTCCGCCGCGATCGCCATGGGCGTTGCGGGATTTCCCCTGGGCGCGCCGAAATGGAGCATCTGGAAATCCGTTCCCGGCGCATGGACGGAAAGCATTGTCTACCCCATCCTTGGAATATGGATGACGCTGCGCCCCGTTCCCGGAATTCTCTCCGGGGAGGCGGCCTTTGACCCCGGGTTTTGCCTGGGCGCCGCGGTGCTGGCGGCCAGCAAAGTCACGTTTCGGCGTTCCCGGGAAGAAAGCCCGCGGCTTGTTCTGCCGGCGTTTGCCGTTTGCGCCGGATTTGCCGCGCTTGCGCTGTTTCTTCCGGAAAGAACCCACGGAATCGCCGTGATGCCCGCAATCGGATGCGTGCTGGCGGCTGTTTTGTACGCCCATCCTTCCGTACATCTGGGGTTTGCCTCGGTGATGCTGTTGGCCGCCTCGGTTCCGGAAGCATGGGAAAGGTGGCTGCCCTGCAGCCTGTCGCAATGGATTTGCCTTGGGGCCGCCGCGATGTGCATTCTTGCGGTGCTGTGCGATTTCCGGGAAGTTCTGCGCCCCCTGCGCGCCGCCAGGATTCGACGAAAGGCCCAAAAACGATAGGAACACAAATTGCTCCCGGGGCATAGATTAAAGCGAACCCCCATGAAAGGAGCAATTTCTGTGGCAAATTCATGCAGACGATCCTGCAGTTGCAATAATGGAAGAAGTTGCACGGCGCAGGTGACAGAGGCGGGCTTCGGCTTGCTTCGTTCCGTGCCCCGAATTACGCATCATAGATGCAATACATCCAACGCGTCCAATTTCCGAAACAATTGCGGTTGCGGAAACTCATGTGACTGTGAAAATCAATGCGGTTGCGGAAATTCATGCGGCTGTGGCTGCGGATGGAATTTCCCATATTACACCGGCCCTTGCGCGCCCGGAAGAGAATTCGATTGTCCGGATTACCCCATGCCCTGCGGAACAGGCGTATGTCCCCGCGGATATACAATCCGGCATTGCTGCTGTTCTCAAGAGGAAGAAGCAGGCGCCGCATCCGAAGAATGCGCATGCAACGCGTGCTGCAACGGCTGTGAAACTTTGCACGGCATGTTTGCATCGTTTCCGCCGATATCCGTATCCGGAAATGGAAACGTATGTCTTGCAACTTCCGGCATAGACGAAAACGATTTTGCCATTTCCAATGGAGAAATCGTAATTCCCGCCTCGGGAACCTACCATGCGGTATTCAGCGTAAACGTTCCGGAAGGCGTGGCATTGGACACCACCATGGACTTGACGCTGAACGGAACCATCATTCCGGCAACGACCACCACCGTAAACACATTATCCAACACGGAAACGACGTCCGGATACACGGGGCACGCGGTATTCCACGCCAACGCGAATTCCCGGCTGGCGCTGCACAGCAGCAACGCCATCGTCATTTCCCCGTCTGTCACCAACAAAAACGTATTCAGCCTTACGTTGTTCCGCGTTCGATAGCGGAAAGAAGAATCCCGCCGATTCTCCATGGAACCGGCGGGAGATTTTGCGGGAAGCCTATTGACGCGCGCAGCCGCGCATAGAATAGATTGTAACGGTGGAAAGCACAATCGCGGCGCCCACAAACGTGAGCCAGCCGGGCTTTTCGCCCAGAAACAGGAAAACCCAAATGGGATTGAGCACAGGCTCGATATTGGAAGTAAGCGCGGCGGTCAGGGGAGGAATCCGGCTGGTTGCCCGGGCAAAGAAATAATACCCGCCGGTTTGCGCCAACCCCATCAGCAGCATGTATAGCCAATCCATGGGTTCCTTGCCGATATTTGTGTCAAACAGCAGGCTGAACAGCAGCACGGAACTGAGCATATTGCCCAGATACGAATAATCCTCTGGCCGCGTGCCGGGCATGCGGGCGCAGAAAAACACCGCCGCAAAGGAGATTGCCGACAGAATGGCCAGGAAATCGCCCAAAAACGCGCCGCTTTTCATGCCTTGGATGGAGCACAGCGTCACGCCCAGCAGCACGAAGGCCGTGGTAATCAAATCCGCCAGGCTGGGACGCTGATGATAAAAGATCCAGCACAGCAGAATGACGAAGGCGGGCATGGCATATTGAAGCACGATGGCATTGGCCGCCGTGGTCAGGCGCAGGGCGCACAGATACAGCAGGGATGTGGCCGTAACCGCAAGCGCGCCCAAAAGCGTGCCGCGGGTTGGGCGCACGCGGAAACCGCCCCGCGCCATTCCCAGCAGCACCGTGGCAATTGCGGCGCGAAACCCCATAATGGAAAAAGAATTCCAGGAAACCGCCTTGCCCAATACGCCGCTGAAGCTCCAGCAAACCGCGGAGAGCACCGCAAACAGGACGCCGGCGTAATCTTTTTTCGTTGACAAGCTGTTCTCCTCCGCATCATCCCTTCAGGGGAATTCCGAAATAGTCCCGCGCGTTTTCGAAGCAGATTCCCCGGACGATGGTGGACAGCGCCTGTTCATCGGCGGGATATTCGCCGTTTTCCACCCATTTTCCGATGATATCGCACACGAGCCGCCGGAAATATTCATGGCGCGGATAGCTGACGAAGGATCGGGAATCCGTGAGCATGCCCACAAATTTGGAGAAAATGCCGATAGACGCCAAAGAACGCATCTGTTCTTCCATGCCGTGCAGCTGATCGCAGAACCACCAGCCGCTGCCAACCTGAATTTTTCCGGGCGTTCCGCCTTGGAAACAGCCCGCCATGGCCGCCAACGTGTAGTTATCCGAAGGATTCAGGGTATACAAAATAGTCTTGGGCAACCCGCCGGCAATTTCCTGCGCATTGAGCAGCGACGCCAGCCGATGGGCAATTTGCGTATCGTTCACCGTGTCAAAGCCGGTATCCGGTCCAAAGCGGCGGAACATGGGGGTGTTTACGTTGCGCAAAGCGTTCATATGATATTGCTGCACCCAACCGCGCTGCGCATACATTCTTCCCAGCGCCGTCAGCACCAGCACGCGATAATGATCCAGATCCTCCGCATTCACCGCTTCGCCCCGCAGGCCCGCCTGAAGCGCGCGCTGCGCCTTTTCCAGATCCGGCTGAACGGCCGCCGGCAAGGTATCCAAACCATGATCCGAAATGCGCGCGCCGTTTGCATGGAAGAAATCCAAGCGGTTTTCCAACGCCGCCAGCACGTCGTCCACCGTAGAAATCTTTACGCCCGCCGCCCGGGACAGCGTTTCGATGTATGCCGCAAAGCCTTCCCGATTGCAATTGACGGCCTTGTCCGGACGGAACGCCGGCAGCACCCGCGTTTGAAAATCTCCATCCTCCGCAATTTGCCGGTGGGCCTCCAGGCTGTCGACAGGATCGTCCGTGGTGCAAATCAGCTTTACATGGAAGCGTTGAATGATTCCCTTGGCCCGGAATTCCGGCGTGGACAACATTGCGTTGGCTTTGTCCCACGTCATCTGCGCCGTCTTTTCGCTCAGGGGCTCCTCAATGCCAAACACGCGCTTCAATTCCAGATGCGTCCAATGATACAGCGGATTTCCCATCATCATCGGCATGGCCTTGGCATATGCCATGAACCGGTCGTAATCCGAAGACGTGCGAATGAATTCGTTGTCATATCCGCACGCGGACATTCCTCTCCATTTGTAATGATCGCCTCCCAGAAACAGATCGCCCACGTTTTCAAATTGCTTGTTTTCCGCAATCTCTTTCGGAGACAAATGACAATGATAGTCAATGATCGGCATCTTTTCCGCATATGTATGATACAAATGCCGGGACATGTCCGTCGTCAACAGAAAATCTTCATCCAGAAATTTTCGCATATGCCTTCCTCCATCCAAAAATATCCCATTGTAATAATACTATCCATTTTCCTTCCCGCTGTCAAGAACGCGTGGATTTTTCTTTCGGGGCATCTGCGGAATAACAAAAAATTAACATGGATGCTGTGGAATATTTCATAGCGCAGGGGTATATATATATACGACAAAGTCTTCAGGGCAGGGTGAAATTCCCGACCGGCGGTACAGTCCGCGAGCGATCCGCGCATGATCCGGTGAAATTCCGGAACCGACAGTAGAGTCTGGATGAAAGAAGGCAGGCGATTTTTGTCCGCCCTTTGTACATCGCCCGAGGCTTGTGTCCGGGCGATTTTTTTGCGCGCGTACACAAAAGTTCGTCTCGCAGGAAGGAACATGAACGCGGGAAAGAAAGGGAGGAAACGAACATGAACGAAAAAACCAGGACGCTTACGCTATCGGCCATGCTGTGCGCGGTGGCATATTTGCTGACCATGGTGGGCAGAATTCCCATCACCAGCGTGGACTTTCTGAAATACGACCCAAAGGACGTCATTTTGGCCCTGGGCGGATTCATCATGGGGCCCATGCAGGCATTTTTGATGAGCGTGGTGGTATCGCTGGTGGAAATGGTGACCATCAGCGATACGGGAATCATCGGCTGCTTCATGAACGTGCTGAGCACCTGCGCGTTTGTTTGCACCGCGGCGACAATTTATCGCCGGCACAGAACGCTGAAGGGCGCGGTTGTGGGCCTGGGAATGGGGGCGTTGCTCATGACCGGCGTGATGCTTTTGTGGAATTATTGCATCACGCCCATCTACATGGGATATCCGCGCCAGGCCGTGGCGGCGATGCTGTTGCCGATCTTCCTGCCGTTTAACCTGGTAAAGAGCATCATCAACGCGGCGCTGACGATGCTGCTGTATCAGCCCGTGAAGACGGCGCTGCGGCGCACTCCGCTGCTTCAATCCGCTCCCGCCGGAACGCCCAAGGGCAAGCTTACGCCGGGCGTGGCGGTGGTATCCCTGGTGGTGTTGGCCAGCTGCATCGTGGCGGCCATGGCGCTGCGCGGCATTCTTTAAGGGAAAGGGCGGAAAATTTTGCCCGTTGCCGGAAGCGGCGCAAACGCCGCCGCGTTCGAAGCGATGGGCGCATTGGAAAAGCCGTGGCCAAATGGTCACGGCTTTTTGAGCAGATGACTTCCCGCAAGGCGGCGGAACGCGGCAAGCGCGCTGCCCAACATTTCCCGCGCAGAAGAGGCGCCTTCCTCATGAATCCGCGGCAGCAAAAGAAAGATGGACAAAAAGCGCAGGGTTCCGGAAAACAGAAACAGAAAATTGTATCGGGTCATGGAAAAGCCCGGCATGGAAAAATTCCAGGCTTCCATGCGGCAAAACACGTTGTCCAGCAGAAATCCACCCACGGCGTTGCCCAGCGCGCAGCCCAGCAATTGGGTAAACATGAAATACACGGCCGTATACATGGTTTGGTTTTCTCTGCCGGCCTGACCCATGAACAGATTTTGCGCGCCGATATCGTATGCGCACCAGCTGCTGCCGGCGACAATACTGACGAACATCACGCCGTAGATGTTTTTGCCGCCAATGAACGACCACAGCAGCGTATGCAGCGCGTTCAGGGCGCAGGCGACCCAGATGACAGGCTTGGAACCGAACCGGTCCAACGCGCCGCCCCATTTTGTAACCGCCAGCACCAGCGCCCCGTTGGACACGACTTGGCTGAACAGCGTAATTTGCAGGTTGCTGAGGCGCATCGCGTTTTGCATGTACACGTTGAAATACGGGGAAGAAATCTGCACCGAAAACATCCAAACCGTGCAAAACACCACGATGCGCATGTATTTTTTGTCCGCGATGACCGTGGAGAGCATTCGCAAAACGCCCGTCTTGCCGGGAGCAGGCTGCATTTCCGGCAATTTCATGAGAAAAAACAGGCACACGTCCGCCACGCCAAACACGCTTGCAAGGATAAACACGAACGCATAGCCGGTCAATCCCGGAAACGCATCCAGCAAAACGCCCGTAAGCACGCCGATGAGCAAACCCACCATCGTGGCAATGCGGCTGCGGGTGGCAAAATACCGGCCGCGAATGCGAATGGGCACCACATCGTTGCAAATGGAATAAAAGGACACATTCATAAACGGAGCGGTTGCCGCGCTGACCAGCGCCAGCACCGCCGCCGCCCACAGCCGCAACGCGGGCTGTTCCATGGGAACCAGCAGCGGCACCAGAGCAAAGGGCAGCCACACGCTTCGCTGGATAAGGCCGGAAATGAGAAACACTTTTTTCCGCTTCAGGGTTCTTTCCAACACATAGCTGGCCAAAAATTGAAACCCGTTTGCCAGAGACGGCAGGGCAATGACAACGCCATACAGCAAATCGCTGGCGCCCATCTTTTTCCAATATCCGGAAAACGCGATGCCCGTCGTGATATTCGCCCAAACGGTGCCGCCCATCACCGCCGCAATCAGCAGCCAAAGCGTGCGCACCGTGTTTTGATCCATGCCTCGGGTATCCAGCACTTGAAATTTTCCCTTGATGTGTTGGAAATTCATCTTTTCCTCCGTTGGCAGACATCCGCCCATCGAAGAAATCTCTTTTGCAGCATGGAAACGCTTTTCGCGCGAAATCCACCTTCAAAAGGCTATGCTGTTTTTGAAATTCGAATTACGATTGCTTCGCGCAACGATAGATTTCCCGCAAAACGTTTTCCAACCCCTGCGCGGAGGGTTCTTTCTTCATGGCTTCATAAATCAGGCCGCGATCGTGATACAAATGAATCACATCCTGAACCAGGCGTTCCGGCGTGGCGTCTTCCTGCATCAGCACCCGGGCAAGGCCCTGGCGCGCAAAGGATTCCGCGTTGAGAATCTGATCGCCGCGACTGGCGGCCTTGGGATAGGGAATCAACAGCGCGGGCTTGCTAAGCGCCAGCAATTCGCACAAAGTGTTGCTGCCCGCCCGGGAAATGAGAATGTCCGCGCAAGCATATGCATCCGCCATTTCCTCGTCCAGATATTCGCATTGCGCGTAATGTTCCGTGCCTTCCAAATCCGCGTCCAAATTTCCGCGGCCGCACAAATGGAGCACTTGAAATGTTTCCAACAGCTTGCCCAGGGATTTGCGCACCAGCGCGTTCACGGCCTGGGCGCCCGTAGAGCCGCCGACCACCATCAATACGGGGCGGTTTTGTTCGAATTGAAAGCGTTCCAACCCGCGTTCCCGGCTTCCGGAAAGAATTTCCGGGCGAATGGGCGTTCCCGTATGCACGCCTTTCTTGCCCGCCAGTTTTGCCGCTTCGGCAAACGTGCAGCAAACGCATTTTGCCAGGGGCGTGGACAATTTGTTGGCCAAGCCGGGCGTCATGTCGGATTCATGGCACACCACGGGCACGCCGTTCATCCAGGCGCCGTACACCACCGGAACGGACACGAACCCGCCCTTGGAAAACACCACATTGGGCTGAATTTGATGGATATACCGCCGCGCTTCAAACACGCCTTTGACCACACGGGCCGGATCCGTAAAATTTTTTACATCAAAATACCGGCGCAATTTCCCGCAGGAAACGCCATAATACGTGACTTTCGGCAACCCGGACACCAAATTTTGTTCCACGGAATCCTTGGCTCCGATGTAATAGACCTCCCAGCCATCCCGCTGCAAACGCGGAATCAGCGCCAGATTGGGCGTGACATGGCCTGCCGTACCGCCACCGGTCAATACAATCTTCTTCATGGCTTCTCCCTTCGCCGCATTGACGACTTCACAAAATTCCATTGGCCGCTACTGCATTATAGCACGTCGCGGAAGAAATGTTTTTGATTTGAGGTAAAAAATCTTTTGCTTTTTTCGGTTTTTCAAAAACTTCCGGCAGAAAAAATGGATAAATTCTTTCTGCCGGTTTTTTCCGGCGCTCATTGGCAAATTCCAAAGATTCATGCTATAATAAAAGCAGGAGAAATTGGAGGAAGCATTCATGGCATATCAGGCGCTGTATCGATCCTGGCGGCCGCGCACGTTTACGGAAATGTGCGGACAGGACGCCATTACGCAAACGCTGAAGCGGCAGGTTACCACGGGGCACATCGCCCACGCATATCTGTTTTGCGGCACGCGCGGCACCGGAAAAACCACCGCCGCAAAAGTTTTGTCCCGGGCCATCAATTGCACGCAAAACGTAGACGGGGACCCATGCGGAACATGCGACGCATGCCGGGCGCTGATGCAGGAAAACTGCATGGATGTCATGGAAATCGACGCGGCGTCCAACAACGGCGTGGATGAAATTCGTGATTTGCGGGAAAAGATCAAATATCCGCCAACGGTGGTCAAATACAAGGTGTACATCATCGACGAAGTGCACATGCTGTCCACGGGCGCCTTTAACGCGCTGCTGAAGACGTTGGAGGAACCGCCGCAGCATGCCGTATTCATTCTGGCCACCACGGAACCGCAAAAGCTGCCCGCCACGATTCTTTCCCGATGCCAGCGGTTTGATTTTCACCGAATGAACACGGAAGTCATGGTGGAACGAATGATGGTGGTGCTTGGCGGCATTGGCCGGGAGGCGGAGCCGGACGCGCTGTTGGAAATTGCGCGGGCCGCAGAAGGCGCGATGCGAGACGCCCTGAGCCTGTTGGACGTATGCCTTTCCCGAACCGACGGCGTGGTTACCGCCGCGCTGGCCCGGGAAGCCATGGGGACGGCGGGGCGCGGAAACATGTTTCGCTTTGCGGACGCCATTCTTTCCCACGACGCCGGGCGTGCCCTGAACATCATTGACGAAATGCTGCGCATTGGGTGCGACCCGCAGGTATTCGCAAGAGACGCGGCGGAACATTTGCGCGGCGTGCTGCTGGCGAAAACCGTAGGGGAGGCCATTACGGGCATTTTGGAATGCGCCCAGGAGGACGCGCAGGAATTTTTGCGGCAGGCGGAAGGCGTGGACGAGGATCAATTGACGCGGCAAATGGATCTGTACATGCGATGCGATCCGGACATGAAATGGGCCGCTCGGCCGCGCACGATGCTGGAACTGGCCACTGTGCGGGCATGTCATCCGGAACGGGAACCCGACGCCCAGATTTCCGAACGGCTGGCGCGATTGGAAAAGCTGGCGGAAACCGGCGCGATGGCCGCTCCGGCGCCCAAGGCCGCCCTTCCGGAAAAGAAAGCCCTGGCGCCGGCAAAAAAAACCGCGCCCGTCGTGCCCGCCAACGCGGAAAAACCGCCCCAGGAATACCTGGACGCCGTACAAAAGCTGGCGCAGGAAAACGGTTCCATTCGCGCCGCGATGAACGACATGCGCTTTGCCGGAATCCAGGACGGCGTGCTGCGGGTGGAATTCCCCAAGGCAAAATCCATGTTCAAGGCTTTGATGGAACGCAAACAGGCGCTGTTGGACGAGGCATTCACCCAGGCCTTTGGAACGAAAATTCGCGTATCCCTGCAACTGGAGGGCGCGAAGGCGGAAAAGCCCGCGGCAAACAGTTCCGCCCGGGACGCCATCGGCCAGGCTTACGACATATTTGGCCGGGACAAAATTGATTTGTACGATTGACGCCTGAGGTGAGTTCCTTGACAGAATTCTTTGACGGACACCGGCTGCGGTTGCGCCTTCGGGCCGAGGATGAGGGAATTGAGGACTTCAAAACCCACGAATTGCTGGAATTTTTGCTGTGTTATTCCATTCCGCGCAAGGATGTAAAGGAATTGGCGCACCAATTGGAGGAGCGATTCGGCAACATATCGGGCGTGTTGAATGCGGACGTCCATTCCCTGCTTTCCGTGCCCGGCGTGGGAAGGCGCACCGCGGATTTTTTCGCCGCCCTGGGAGAAGCCGCCCGGGCATATCAAAATTCCCATTGGACGGACCGGCCTTTGCTGAACAATTTGTATTTGTTGACGCCGTTTCTGCGAAAAAAATTTCCGTCCGCGCCCAATCAGGCGGAACAAACATGGCAATTTTTGCTCAGCCGCGACGGATATTTGTTGTCCGGCATGATGTTGTGCGATTCCATTTTGTGGGGCGAGGAGGAAATGATCCGGCGGTCGCTGGATCATTTGCTGGACGCCCACGCCCACAGCCTGCTGCTGGTGCTGGTGACGCCGGGCCGCCCGGGCCGCCCCGAGCCATACGATTTGGTCCATCTGGAGCCTTTTTCCAAGATGCTGTCCTCCATGGGCATCCATATGTTGGACTGCGTGTTTGTGGGAACCGATGTGTATTCCATGCATTATTCCGGAGATTTCACGCGTTCAAAAACCTTAAACCAGGCCAGTTTTGCCCTTCGGGAAACCTATTTGAAGGAACCGGATTTTCCGGAAACATGATGGAATCCGCACGAAAAAAGCGAGGCGCAGGCCTCGCGCAAAGCGTTGACAAAGACAGCGCTTTGCCAGACGACGAAAGGGACGGAAATTTGCCGTTGAAGCGGACGAAGTAAGCAAAAATTCCTGCTGTTCAAATTGAATCGGCCGGAATTTTTGCGTTTGTGGGGTTTGTCAGGGATCAGAGCGAGGCGCAGGCCTCGCTTTTTTGCGCCGCTATTGTCCCAGAAGCGCTTCCGCGCAACGCAAACCATCCACGGCGGCGGACAGGATTCCGCCCGCGTAACCCGCGCCCTCTCCGGCGGGATACAGCCCGGACAGCGACGATTGCATCAATTCGTTTCGCAAAATTCGCACGGGCGAAGAAGACCGCGTTTCCACGCCCGTCAAAATTCCGCCGGGATGGGCAAACCCACGAATTCGTCCGTCGAATTCCCGAATGGCATGCCGCATGCCCTGCACCGCAAAATCCGGCAAGCATTGGGCTAAATCGCACAAATTGACCCCTGGACGATAGCTTGGAGATACGTCTCCCAAGGATTTTGACGCATTTCCCGCCAAAAAATCCCCGATTTGTTGGGCCGGCGCGCAAAAATTCCCGCCGCCAAGGGCATACGCCAGCCGTTCCCAGGTTTGTTGAAACGCCACGCCCGCCAAGGGATCGTCGCTGGCAAAATCGCCGGGGCCAACGCTGACCAGCAGCGCGCTGTTGCAATTTTCGCCATCCCGGGCAAATTCGCTCATGCCGTTGGTGACGATGCCGCCATCCTCCGAGGAGGACGCCACCACCACGCCGCCCGGACACATGCAGAAGGTGTACGCCGCCCTTCCGTCCGGCAGACGCGCACTGAGGCGGTAGTCCGCCGCTCCCAGCGCGGGATGTTCCGCAAACGCGCCGTATTGTGATCGATTCAGCATGTTTTGATGGTGTTCGATTCGCGCGCCGATGGAAAAGGGCTTCTGCTCCATTCGAACGCCCGATTCCCACAAAAGCCGAAACGTGTCCCGGGCGCTGTGGCCCACCGCCAACACCGCATGATCCGCGTCTATTTGCAGGATTTGTCCGTTTCCCAAACACACTTTCACGCCCCGCAGACACCCGTTTTCCGAAAGGATCCCTGCGAATCTGGCTTCGAACAGCACTTCTCCGCCCAGGCGCAAAATTTCTCCGCGCATGTTTTTTACCACGCCGCGCAGCTTATCCGTGCCGATATGGGGCCGCGCCTCATAGAGAATTTGCTCCGGCGCGCCAAACCGGGCAAAATCCTCCAATACCTGCCGGCACCGGGGATCCGAAATGCCGGAATTCAGCTTTCCATCGGAAAACGCGCCCGCGCCTCCTTCGCCGAACTGCACGTTGCTGTCAGGGTTCAATTTTCCCGCGCGCCAGAAGGCGTCCACATCCCGGGCGCGACGGTCCACGTCCTTGCCTCGTTCCAAAACGATGGGCCTTGCGCCCATGCGCGCCAAATGCAGCGCCGCAAACAGTCCCGCCGGGCCGAGCCCCACCACCACCGGGCGCTTTTCCGGCAGCTTCGGCGGATTCAGCGTGCGTTTTTCCCCGGCGGAAATTTCCTGTGCGCCTTTGGGCAATCGTTTGAGGGGCGCCTTTGTTTCCACATCCAGCGTCAGCACAAAATGTACGTCCGCCTTTTTCCGCGCGTCCACGGATTTTTTGCGCAGCGCCACCCGGGAAATATCCTCCGCGCCCATGCCCATGGCCCGGGCGGCCCAATGGCGCAAATCCTTCTTTTCGTAATCCAGGGGCACGCTCACCTGATTGAGCCGAATCATGCCATCGCCTCCGCCGCCGTAAGTCCGCTGGCCCACGCCCATTGCAAATTGTATCCGCCGCAATCGCCGCACACATCCAACACCTCGCCGGCGGCAAACAGTCCGGGCTGCAAACGGGATTCCAGCGTATCCGGAAAAAATTCCGCCGGATTCGCGCCGCCCATGGTGGATTGCGCCTGATCAAAGCCGCAAACGCCGGTCACGGGAATTTCCCATGCCTCCATCAGCGCCGCCAGGCGGAAGATTGTAGATTTTCGGAGCATTTTCGAAGGAATTGTTTGGTTTTCCACCCCGGCAACACGCATCAGCGCCTGTCCCACGCGCTTGGGAACAACGCCGGTGAGAAAATCCTCCGCCGCGCGATCCGGCAGCCGTTCCAATCTGCGCCGCAAAAAATCCGCGCCGTTTTCCAAGATTTCCATGCGCAGCCGCGGCTTTACGCCATGGGAAATCTGCCGGGAAATTTCGCCGGCCAATTGCATGGCGGCAATGCCGGAAACGCTGCCGTCGCCGAACAAAATTTCTCCCTGTTCCCGGCGAACGGCCTTTTCGCCGATCATCAGGGAAACATTGCACTCCAGCCGCTGTCCCTTCAGGCCGCGCACGGCTTCCGGCGCAGTCTTCAGTGGGGAAAGCGCGGGATATCTGGGAGAAACTTTATGGCCCATGGCGGAAAGCAGGGCATAGCCGTCCCCGCAAGCGCCCAGCTTCGGCGCGGCAAGGCCTCCGGTACACACCAGCACGCGGTTTCCCCGCGCCGTTTCCCCCGCGGCGGAGGTCGCAACAAAGGCGCCGCCCGCGCGCTCAACGGACGTTACGGCAAAGCCCGTGCGCAATTCGGCGCCCAACTCCGCCGCGGAAAGCCGCAGCGCGTCCAACACGGACGCCGCCTGGTTGCTCATGGGATACGCTCTGCCTTCGCCGTCAATTCTGGCGGGAACGCCGATTTCTTCAAAAAACCGCAGCACCTTTTCCGGCGGAAACGCTTCCAGCGCGGCCCGGGCCGCGGCAACGCAGCCGTGATAATGGCCAAGATCCGCGTCCATGTTGGTGAGATTGCATCGCCCGTTGCCCGTGGACAACAGCTTTCGGCCCACACGATCCTGTTTTTCCAACACGCAGACCTTTGCGCCGCGCCTTGCCAGCGAAACAGCGGCGGCCAGCCCGGAAGCGCCGCCGCCGATGATCATTGCATCCATCTTCACAACACGATCCCCAACTTTTCCAAAAGGCGTTCATCCGCCAGCAGGGCGGCGGCATGCAGCGCCCGGGAACAGGCGGTATACAGTCTGCGGCGCTCGTCGTCGGTGAGTTCGCAGTCCGGCCACGCCACGATCACGGCGTCAAATTCCATCCCTTTCATCAACTGGAAGCTGCCCACCACCGTATCGTCGGTTTCGTAATTCCAATCCTCCTCGCCGCCGTCCAAACGGTATACGTTTTGCAGCTTCGCGGCAATTGTCTGGGATTGGGCATGGGTGCGGGTAATGACGGCGATGGATTTATGGCCGGCGCTGCGGTATTGATCCAGTTTTTGCCGCACGGCATCCATGCTGTAAACCGCCACTTCCGGCATTTCGCCCTCCCGGCCAACGGTTTCCAACCGATCCTTGCCGGGCAAAATGGCGTTGCACAGCCGCGCGATGGGCAGCGTGGAGCGATAACACTTGGACAATTTGAACAGCGCCGCGTCCGCTTCGCCAAAGCACGCGCCCCAACCGGAAGGGTCGCAGGCGGGCATATTGGGACAGGTGCGCTGTTTGGGGTCGCCCAACAGCGTCACCTTGGCGTTGGGATATTGCAAATGCATCAGCGCCAGCGCGGTTTCGGAATAATCCTGGCATTCGTCCACCAGCAGATGCAAAATGCTCTTGTCCGGCTGCACGAAGCCCAGTTTCAGCATGAGGTACGCCTCCGCAACCGCGTCTTCCCACCACGTAAGGCCTGCTTCCATGTTTTCCAGGAACGCTCCCCGCAGGGCGGCGTTGGAATCCTTCAGCACCAGGCGCATCAACGTGGCGCTTTTCACATCCAGCATGTTTCGCAATTGGTGCTTTACGGGCTGCAGGCGCTGGGATACCGCCATTTGGCACACGAATTTCAATTCCTTGCCGGAATATTTGCCTTCGAATTGATGTTCATATTGCACATACATGCTTTCCTCCCAACTGGAAATGCGGCTGTCCAAGGTGGCTTTCACCCTGGTTAACCGTTGGGCGGGAGACAGCAGGGAAAATTCGTTTTTATACATTTTCCGCAATTCTTCCCGGCGGATGAGGATTTGTCCATCCAGGCGGACATTGCCGAAATCCGGTCCGAAGGCGGCAAAGCTTTCGGCGAATTCCTCCAGCCGGTCCAGAAATTTCTTTCCGCACTTGTATTTGACGGACTTTCCCCGAAGATCCGTTTCCGCAGTCAGCAGCTGTTCCACCTGGGTCAGGGGTTTTTCCACCTTTTTGCCCAGGATTTCCTCCACGATTTGACACATGGTGCGGGAACGAATATTTTCCTCGCCCAATTCCGGCAACACCGTGGAAACGTATTCGCTGAAGGCGGGACTGGGAGAAATAATTTGAATCCGGCTGGCGTCCAGGGTGTCCCTTTGGCGATACATGAGATATGCCGCCCGATGCATGGCCACGCTGGTTTTGCCGCTGCCCGCGCCGCCCACCACGCTGACAACGCGGCCCTGTTCGTGGCGAATGGCGGCGTTTTGCTCCGATTGGATGGTGGACACAATCTGCTTCATATGCCGGGAAGTGGCTCCGGAAAGAATATCCAGCAGCATGCTGTCGTCAATGCTGATGGACGTGTCCACATAAAACATCAGCTGGCCTTTTTCCATGCGATATTGCCGCTTCAGGCTCATGTTGCCGGAGATGATTCCCGACGGGCTGTTGTAAGAGCATTCGCCGGGCATGGAATCATAATACAGGCTGCACACCGGCGCGCGCCAATCATGCACCAGAATATCGCCGTTTCTGTCCTTGAGACTGTACAGACCGATGACGATTTTTTCCGTTTTTTCGCCGGTTTCCGCAAAATCTACCCGGGCAAAAAACGGATTCATCAACATTTTTCGGTAACGCTGCGCCATGGCTTCGCTGAAGGACTTGCGTGCCTCAAAACGATCCATTTCCGTGGACAATTGCTCCAATTCCTGGGTGGACAGCGCCGTGGGCCGCATGCGCAATTCTTCCCATGCGTCGGCAATCATCATGCGAATGGCCTCTGAATGGCTGTCCGATATTTTCGCGGATTGATCAATCACGCTAAGCAAAAGCTGCTGTACATGCTTGGTATATTCTCGTTCGGCCTGCAAATCCTTCAGTTCGCTCATTCTGATCCTCCTGATGATTTTTCCCTGAAATCGGAAAAACCTTCCATGATACCATTATAACATGCATTTGAAAAAAAGCAAACCCTTGGGGGCACGAGGGATACGGGGGCACGGGGGACACGAGGGCACGGGGGATACGCCGGGGCGCTGCCCCAGACCCCGCCAGAGGGAATGATTCCCTCTGGACTCCCACTCTTTCGGCCCGCATGCGGGCCGAGAATTGGGGATACGAGGACACGGGGATACAAAGGGACACGGGGATACGGGGGACACAGGGATACAAAGGGACACGGGGATACGAAGGG
>JAQXRL010000122.1 GCA_029218505.1 Eubacteriales bacterium
TCTATTGCGTTGTGGCGATTTTATCCCAGGGATATTATCTGAAGTTGCACCATGCGGTGTTTTCCCAATTCTGCCCCTCGTTGCTCAGCCTTGTCTTGTGGACGCTGTTGGGCTTGGTGGTGATCGTGCTGAGAGGAACGCCGGATTTTGATTCCCTGGCCGCCACGGTGTTTCCCATGTTGTATCCTGGAATCTTTTATGTACTGATCCTTCCGCTTCAGGATTTGAACGGACGCCTGATCTCTACCGTAGCGCTGGTGCTGACCTTTTTCATCGCCAATGTCAGCGACACGTTTGCGCTGTTTACGGGTCTGCGGTTTGGAAAACACAAGCTGTGTCCCGGCATCAGCCCCAAAAAAACGGTGGAAGGTGCAATTGGCGGATTAACCGCCAGCGTGTTGTTCTCGGTTTTGGTGCCCATCGTGGCAAAATGGCTGTGCGATGTCGTGCCGGCGTTTCGTGGCGCTCAGGGCGACTTGCCGCCGCTGTGGTGCTTTGCCCTGCTGGGATTGGTGGCGGGCGTATTGAGCCAATTCGGAGATTTGACCGCCTCCATGATCAAGCGCCATTGCGGAATTAAGGATTATGGCCACATTCTGCCCGGACACGGCGGCATCATGGATCGCATGGATGGGGTGCTGTTCTGCGGAGCAGTGTGCTATGTATTTTTTCGATTGACGGGTATGTAATACGATGAACAAAAGAACCATTGCGATACTGGGTGCGACAGGATCGATCGGGACACAGGCGTTGGATATGGTGCGCCGGTATCCGGATCGATTTTTCGCAAGCTGTCTTTCTGCAAACACTTCATCGGAAAAGCTGTTTGATCTGGTGCGAGAATTCCGCCCGAAAACGGCGGCGCTTGCCGTGGAACCGGAGAAAATTCCGGAGGACGTCCGCTTTTGCCAGTGGTATTTTGGCCCGGACGCCTCTGCTCAGGCATTGAAAGCTTCCAAAGCCCAGGACGCTCTTTGTGCGGTCGTGGGCATTGCCGGGCTTTCCAGCGTTTGGACTGCGTTGGAAACCTGTCAGCGCGTGCTGTTGGCCAATAAGGAAGCGTTGGTTACGGCGGGGCAGATGGTGATGGCGCGGTCCAAAGAATTGCAAACGCCAATTCTCCCGGTGGACAGCGAACATTCCGCAATCTTCCAATGCCTGCAAGCGGCGGGAGGCAATCCCGTGCAAAGACTGATTCTTACGGCTTCCGGCGGCGCATTGCGGGATTGGCCCAGGGCGAAGCTTTCTTCCGCCACGCCGGAGGACGTACTCCGGCACCCGAATTGGCAGATGGGCGCAAAAATTACGGTGGATTGCGCCACCATGCTGAACAAAGGACTAGAAGAGGTCGAAGCTTGCCATCTTTTTGACATTCCTGCGGATAAAATAGACGTAGTGGTGCATCCTCAAAGTGTCGTTCATTCCATGGTGGAGTTTGAGGATGGCGCGGTTTTGGCGCAAATGGGCGCGCCGGATATGCGCGGGCCCATCGGATATGCCATGGGGTATCCAAATCGCCTGCCATATGAAGCCCGCCGGCTGGACTTTGCCCAGTTGGGAAAGCTGACCTTTTTCGCGCCGGACAGGGATGCGTTTCCCTGCCTGCGCTTGGCGGAAGAGGCGCTTCGTCAGGGCGGAAATGCCTGCGTAACGCTTAACGGCGCCAACGAAGAGGCTGTGGCCGCCTTTTTACGGCGGGAAATCTCCTTTGGCGCCATCGCAGAGATTGTCGGGGAGGTTCTGAATCAAACGCCTTTGGGGAGCATACGTTCCCTGGAGGACGTGTATGCGGCGGATTGCGACGCCAGAAGACGGGCGCAAAACGCCGTTAGGAGGACGAAATGATCAATTTGTTGTATATTCTGGCCGCAATTTTGATTTTGGGATTTATCGTGACTGCGCATGAGCTTGGCCACTACATTGTCGGCAGGCTCACAGGCATTGGCATTCTGGAATTCTCCGTTGGCTTTGGCCCCAAAATTCTGGGTTGGCGGCGCAAAGGCATTGCGTATTCCCTGCGTGGAATCCCGTTGGGCGGCTATTGCAAATTCGCGGGCGTGGAGGACGGCCAGGCGGAACGCCCGGATGCCATGGAAAAACAGCCGGTATGGAAGCGGTTTTTTACGGTGCTTTCCGGCCCGCTGATGAATTTTGTGCTGGCATTTGTATTTGTGTGGATCATTCTTACCATGGTCGGGCTGGAAATGGTGGAAACCGTGCCGGTGATCGGCCAGGTAAGCGTTGATATGCC
>JAQXRL010000123.1 GCA_029218505.1 Eubacteriales bacterium
GGGAAAGTTTGCTTCCCCGTCCACCAGCATGTCCAAAAGCCTTTTTGGACATGCCGGAGCCTTGTCTGTCGAAAACCCCGGGAAAGTGCGAGAGGGCTGCGGCCTTTTTTGCGCTGCAATCGTGGTCGGCGGCGTGCACGGCGGCCACGGAGCGGTTTTTTCGAAAATAACGCCGCCTTGCAGATTCTGCGGCCGGAATCCGCAGGGTTTCAGCAAAATCCGGATAGGGAGGCCGCGGCGGGAAAGTTTGCTTCCCTGTCCACCAGCTTGTCCAAAAGCCTCTTTGGACAAGTTAAAGCTCCGGCAACATGCCGGAGCCTCCATGCAACAAAAGGACGAATTTCCATGAACGAACCAGCCACTTTGCGGCAGGATGTGCTCTTCTTCTTCGATGGAAGGCCGGCGGAACTGTCGTTGTATCGCATCCTTGAAGAACGCATTTTTCAACGGTTGCCTGATGTCGTCATCAAGGTGCAAAAAACGCAGATCAGTTTCTACGGAAAGCATCTTTTTGCGGCGGCGTCTCTGCCACTGCGGAGAAAAAAGGATTGGCCCAGGGAATGTCTGATGGTCACTTTCGGCTTGGGGTACCGCCTGGATTCGCCCCGAATCGAAATGGCCGTGGAGCCCTATCCCAACCGATGGACGCACCACGTGCTGCTGTCCCGGGAAGCGCAAATCGACGACGAGCTCATGGGATTTTTGCAGGAGGCCTTTGCGTTTTCCCAGGGAAAATAACCGTTTGGGCCAAACCCGCAAAGCGTTACAATTCTGCTTTCTTGCGCGCCCGAACGATGATCACATCGGGCGTCTCCTTTTCGCCGCAGCGCTCTTCCAGGAATCCATCCACGACGAACCCGCTGGAAAAGCACAGCCCCAAAATTTCCTGCAGCGAACGATGATAATAGCATTGCTGCTGCGGCTGTCCAAGGATGGCTTCGCCAAAATATGCATGGGGCGTCAAATACCGATCCGTTAATGTGACAAAACAGGGATGTTGCGTGGCAAACACAAAAATTCCATCTGCCGTCAACAGCTTGTTTACCCAGAAAAACAGCTTGGTCACATCCGCAATGTCCATCACAGCCATGTTGGAAACTGCCTTCCCGTAAGGTTTTTCCCGTTTCAGATCCATCAAATCCCGTTCGTTTGTCGCATCTGCCACACAAAACTCGATGTTTCCGGCATATTTCTTCTGCCGCTTTCGCGCCAGCGCGATCATTTTTTCACTGTAATCAAACGCCACCACCCGCGCGCCCCGTTCCGCCATATACGCGGAATAGTTGCCGTTGCCGCAGGCCACATCCAAAACAAAATCGCCCGGCTGAACGTTCAGCAGCCTGCTGACGCCCGGGCGAACCACTGTCCGATGAAATTCGTTGGATGCGTCTCCCATTTGTTCGTCCCAAAACTCCGCATTGGCGTTCCATGCGTTTCTGCTTTCTTCCACGGAATACCGTTCCAACCGTTCCGACTTCCCTTCCCATATTGCATCCGTCCACAAAGCACGGCGGACAAATGCCTGCCGTGCTTTGTGAAAGTATTTATGCCTTTGCCACGCCCATTACGGCAGTTTCGCCGTTGATATCCCATTGCTTCACATAGGCATTCTCCGGCGCATTGCCATTTTTGTATTCCACGCACAACGTGGCCGCTTTGATTTCCTGCAGATTGGCATCCAGAATCGCGGTGAGCTTCTCCGTCGCGGCATTGTACACCACAATTCGGTCCGTCACATCAAAGCCCGCCTCTTTTCGCATGGTTTGCAGCTTTGAAATCGTCTCCCGCACAAATCCTTTGGCAATGAGCGCCTCGGTAAGGTTGGTGTCCAGCACCACCGTCATGCCGCCCTCGGTCTGTGCGGTAAAGCCGGGTTTCTGCGCCGGGGAAATCAACGTGTCGTCTCTGGTAAGCGTCACCTTTGTGCCGTCGATTTCGAACTCCAGCGCGTCTCCGCGATCAAAGGTATCCACCACATCGTTGCCGTCCGCCTTGGCCAGATATTGGCCGATCTTCCCCAGCAGCTTGCCGTAACGCGGCCCCAGGGTGCGCATTTGGGGTTTGATCTGATACGTGGTAAACGCGCGGGCGTCGGTAACAAAGCGAACTTCCTCCACGTTCAGCTCTGCCTTCATCAATTCTGCCAGCGCATCGGAAACCTGACTGCCCTTGACGTACATCACGCCCAGCGCCTGGCGAACCTTGATGCCGCACAGGTTGCGGCAAGCGCGGCCCAGCGCCACCGCCTGCATGACTTCCTCCATTTGCGCCTCCAGTTCCTTGTCGATCATGGAAACGTCTGCCTTGGGGAAATCCGCCATGTGCACAGACACAGGCGCGCCGGGGATGTTGGCCGTCACCAGGTTCAGATACATCGTCTCCGTCATGAA
>JAQXRL010000124.1 GCA_029218505.1 Eubacteriales bacterium
GCGCCTTCGCCCATGCTGGTCAGGGAGGCGGGCAAGGTCAGTTCGGTGATATTTGCGCAGTTTCGGAACGCGCCGTCGCCGATGGTGGTGATGGAAGCGAACAATTCCACATACTCCACGCTGCTGTCTGCAAAGGCTTCATTGCCAATGGTGGTGAACCAGCCGCAATGATGGGGATAGAAGGAACGGATGGACTGGTTGCCCCGGAACAGGCCGTCGCCCAAAGCCGTAACGTTGATGTCGTCATAGGAGATCCAAACGGTTAAATCGGCCGCATCGCCATGATAGGCCGTCCATACGCCGTTTTCGATGGTTGTGACGCTGCTTTCGTTCAAGGGATATTCCGCTACGCCGCCGGAAATGGGATTGTTGATCCATACCGTGCAATCGGGACATTGTTCGGCCAGCATTGCCGCATAGGCATCGCGGGTTTCGAAAGAGCAATCCCAGGGAAGGTCCAGGTCCGCCAGATATGTATCGACAAACGCGTCTGGGGCGATGTCGATAGGCGCGTACAGATCGAAAACCATATAATTCAGGCTGGACCGCGCAAACGCGCGAGCAGCAATGGTTTCAACCGCGCCGCCCAGATACAATTCCTGACATCTGGCGGACTCAAAGGCGCTCTCGCCGATGGTTCTCACCGTGGAAGGCAGGGTCAGAATGGTTTCGTGGTCGTATTGGAACGCCCGCGCGCCAATCTCCTCCAGCCCCTCGTTCCATTCAATTGTGTCGATTTGGGCGTTGAAAAACGCATCGTCTCCGATGGTTTTCAGGGTAGAGGGGAAGTGGACAAAGTCGAGATTGCAGGCCTGTTGGAAGGCGCCCGTTTCAATGGCTTCCAATCCTTCGGGAAGGATTGCGCCGTAGATGGAATAATCGCTGCGGAACGCTTCCTTGCCGATGGCTTTCACGGCTACGCCGCCGATGGATTCGGGGAACTCCACAAAGGCATGATATTCGCTGTATCCGGTGATGGTGCCGGTGGAAGCGTCAAAATGAAACCAGCCTTCCGTGTTTTCCGATTCCGGAATCACGGCGTTTTTTCCGCTGGGTTTGAGATGCTCCGCTGCGCCGTTGGCATCTTGCAGCGCTTCGGCGTAGGCGTTTAGCTGGTCGTCTGGCACATAGATGGTGTAATCGTCCGGCATCATGAAAAAACACCATTCCGATCCCAAAAACAGCGGACATGCGCCCTCAAAGCGAATTTCCTTCAGATTTTCGCAGGAAGAAACGATGCTGTCCACCATGCGAACGCTGGCCGGAATGGTCAGGCTGGTCAGCGCGCTGCAGCCTTGGAAATTGGAACCGATGTATTCCAGGCCGTCGTTCAGCGTGACGGTGGTCAGCGCGTCCATATAGCATATGGCTCCGCTCTGCAGCGCACGCAGCGAATCCGGCATGGTCAGCGAGGTGATTGCATGCTGTTCATAAAATGCGTTCATCGCAAGGGCGTTTACGGCGTAACCATCCACCTCGGACGGGATCGTCACGTCGCCGCTCAGCTCACCCACGCGTTTCAGATAGTAGTTGCTGTTGTCATATGCCCAGGCTGCGCCTTCCTCTGCCAGCGCGGCGCCGCCCAACAGGCAAAGCGCAAGCAGCAGCGCGAGGAGAAACTTTGTGTTTTTCATGTTCTTTTCTTCCTTTCCATGAATCATTGGGAAAATTTACGCCGTTTCGATGCTGGTCTGACAGGATTCAAAGGCCTCATGGGGATCCACGCCCAGGGTGCAAATGGAGGCAAGCCCGTTGCCATAATCTTCCATTGCCCAAAGCGGCGCATACAAAAGCGTTAAGACTTCCTCTTCGGTTGGAAGGGCGCTTTCAATGACATTGCAGGAGCGGCAGGTGATCCAGCCGTATTCCCGGTCCACACGAAACTGTGCGTAGTACAATTCATTGTTGGCCAGCGTGGTAAACACGGCGACCTTTTCAAAGGATTTCGAATCAAATTGAAGCGGGCAGTCCGCCGCTACGGAAATCATATCGTCATACAAATAAATCGTCACGTCAGACCGGCCGAGGGCGCAGTCCAGAGAAAAAGAAATCGAAAAACTTTGATTTTCCGCGTCGTATTCATACGCCAGTTTTTCCAAATCCAGCGCGCTTTGAACAATCTGCGCAAGTTGTTCCTCGACCGATGCGTTCGTTTCCGCAAAGGCGCTTCCGCACGCCGCCAACATGCAAAGAGAGAGAAAGACAGCAATCCATTTCTTCATGTTTTCGTTCGTCCTTTCTTGGAAGCCGAATCGTCTTCCCATAGATCAATTCCATGTTTGTCCATGATTTCCGCAAAGAAACGTTTGATGGCTGCCGCACCTTCGTGGTATCCCCTGGGGAAAGCATTGTTCCCGCTTGCCTGCAACGTTTTTCCGTCCGCGAAGGCCGCGCTCAGACCAAAGCTTTCGCCGTCCAGCACAAAGGAATTGCTTTTTGCAAAACCGTTCCATTCCAACAAGCTGTATTCGTCCATCAACGTTTTGAGCGCTGCGGCATCTTCGTCCTCCAGAGGCACATCGTGAAATTCAAACTGGCAGAAAAGATCAAAGTCTGCCAGATATCGTCCACCGTCCTTTCGCACGCTGTATGTATAAATTTCTTCGGTGGACATCCCGCTGTGGCGGAAGGAAAACGCTTGAATGGCCGCGTCCGTTGCTGGACGGTCCGGAAAATTGCAGCCGAAGAGCGTCAACAGAAGGAACATCAGGAAGAATAATCGCTTCATTCGCCCATTCCGCCTTCTGCGAGAGAGCCGCTCAGTACGGCGCACAGCCAAGCAGCATGTTCGCGCAGAGGCAGTTCCAACGCATATTCCACCTGTTCCGCAGAAGGCGGACTTTGAAAGCAGGCATACCATGCTTCCATGGCAAGGCGGCGA
>JAQXRL010000125.1 GCA_029218505.1 Eubacteriales bacterium
GCGAAAAATGCTGGTGTTGGAGCAGTTCCAGAACCCGGAACTGGCGAAGCTGCAAACCAAGCAGAATTACACCGACGTGATGCGGTACTTCACCGGGCTTGTGAAATTCCTGATCCGGAGCGGCGTCCTGGGCGAGGATGATCCGGAAATCATGGCGGCCCAGCTATGCCTGCCCATTTCCGCATGGATCAACCTCTGCGACCGGGAACCGGAGCGGGAACCGGAAATCATGGAACTGGTGAGCAGGCATCTTCGACAATTTTTCAGGGTCTACGGGAAGCGAGGTTCTTGCCGCAATTCCGCCGTCCGTCCGGATGTTGAATAGAGGCGCCGCCGCATAACCGGAAGGTTTGCAAAATACCGTCTCGCATAAGCCTTCCAAAAGGCCTCGATTTTCCCTTTCGAAGGATGTCCCGATGAACAGGGGAAACAAGAAAAAATCTCTGCAAAAGGCCATGAGAAAATGGCGCGGGAAGCGAGCGCCGCAAGCGTTGCGCGAATTGTCTGCACCGCCAATAATCGGATCATGCGCCGGAAACCCATGCGGCGGACGGCATCGGAAGCAGCAAAACGGAGACGCATCGGGACAGATTGCGCCCTGATGTCCCCACAGCAGAAGGAACCGATCGCAAAGGAGATGAAACCTCCAGTCCTTTCTGACAGACCAAACAGAATTTTTGGAGGAACGTTCATGGAATACAGTCAACAGATTGTTTTGAAAAACGGCAAAACCGCAATTCTGAGAAATGGGGTGGAATCTGACGGAAGCGCGGTGCTTGAAAATTTCAACCTGACGCATGCGGAAACAGATTATCTGCTTTCGTATCCCGATGAAATCAACTTTGATTCCGAAAAAGAAGGCCAGTTTTTGAAGCAAAAAGCAGAAAGCGCGAATGAAATTGAGATCATCGCGTTTGTCGATGGAAAGGTTGCCGGAACCGCTGGCCTTGACGCGGTGGGCACAAAGTACAAGGTCCGGCATCGGGCTGAGTTTGGCATAAGCGTGGGAAAGGAATATTGGGGACTCGGAATCGGCCGGGCTTTGTTGGAAGCGTGCATAAAATGCGCCAAAGAGGCAGGATATGCCCAGCTGGAGTTGTCTGTGGTTGCGGAGAATGTAAGAGCCCTTGCATTATATCAAAAAGCAGGATTTGTCGAATACGGGCGAAATCCTCGCGGATTCCATTCCCGGATCAGCGGATTCCAGGAAGTCATTTCCATGTTGTTGGCGCTGTAGGATGACAACTTCCGGTTGTAAAACCGGCAAATCGAAATTTGCGGAGGTACATATGATGAGAAACATGATTGCTTACTGTGGGCTGGATTGCGAAAAATGCGACGCATATCTTGCAACAATCCATGACGATCAGGCATTGCGCGAAAAAACCGCAAAATTATGGACGGAATTGAATCATGTTCCCATTCTGCCTGAACATATCAACTGTCAAGGCTGTCGTGCTGACGGGGCGAAAACGGTATTCTGTGAGCGTCTGTGCGAGATCCGCCAATGCGCGTTGAAAAAAGGGGTAGAAACCTGCGGCGACTGTCCGGACATGGAAACATGCCAGGTGGTTGGAATGATTCTCTCCAACAATCCCGACGCTCTGAAAAACCTGAGGGGATGAACGGCATCCTCTGACGGTTTTCCGTTGGGTGCATGGCAGAGAGGGCTCCGTCTTGGCCGGCAAAATCCTCTCGGTTGTGGGGAAACCGCCAGATGCTGAACACGAACGTGTTGCCGCCATCGGAATTGCCTTGGGGCTGCAAAAACGGAAAGAGGCCGCGGATTTTCCCGCAAACATTCCGGAAGCGGCGCTTTCACCATGGGCGCATCCATTTGCGCCGTGTCCCGCAGTCTGGCACACCGCAGGCCAGGTGTTCAGCCCCTTTGGCGAACCTTTTTTGCAGAGAAGATATGAACCAGACCATGGCCGCGCTTCTTTCTGACTTGGTCTGCCCGACCACCGGCGCCGTTCTGCCGGCTTTCGCCGGATGGTCCTCAAAGCCGAGCAGACCGAGGGCGCGCCCTTTCCGGAAGCGGCGGCGTTCTTCCCAATGTGGTCCCTGGTATCGCGCCAATTCTGGCTCCTCTGCTCTTCCGGACTGGCGCGGAACTGGAGAGAAAAACCCATGCGATGATCCCTGACGGGGGAAAACAAAGCAAAACGCACGAAAGCAGAAAGGAGGAACACAGGTGAAACGGACCGTTCTGCAAGCGCACCAATGGAATATCGCCGATACCGTTACATCCGTGCGCATCTCCGCATCCCTTGTCCTGCTTGTCCTCCCTTTGCGCTCTGCCGGGTTTCTTGTGGTTTACGCCCTTGCCGGCCTGACCGACGCCCTGGACGGCTGGCTGGCGAGGAAAACGGGAGCAGCCAGCGATTTCGGGGCAAGGCTGGACAGTGTTGCGGACCTCCTGTTCTACGGCGTTGTGCTGTTCAGGCTGGCCCCGGTTTTATGGCAGACGCTGCCGGCGGCAATCTGGTATGCTGTTGCAGTCATTTTTCTTGTGCGATTGGCGTCCTATACCCCGGTTGCGGTCAGGCATCATCGTTTTGCTTCTTTGCACACCTGGCTGAATAAGCTGACCGGCATTGGCGTTTTCCTGGCGCCCTATGTCTTTGCGATATCGACAGGCATAGTATACAGTTGGGCAGTATGTGTTCTTGCTTTTGCTGCATC
>JAQXRL010000126.1 GCA_029218505.1 Eubacteriales bacterium
TTCATGCCGCCTGTCTTCATCAGGCGGCATCAGCTTATCCACAAGTCTTTTCGACAAGCTGGCGGACGGGAAGCAAGTTCCCCAGCCACGGCCACCTTTTCCAGATTTTGCTGAAAGCCTGCGAATTCCGGCCGCAAAATCAGCGCCCGTGGTCGCCGTGCACGCTGCGGCCACGGATTGGCATTCGAGTGGTCCGAAACCCTCTCGTGCTCTCTATGCGTTTTCGACAGTCTGATGCCGCCTGTCTTCATCAGGCGGCATTTGTCTTGTATGGAATTCTTCTATGTCGGATCGTCCTTTCTGGCCTTTTCCCGCATTTCATTCGGCGGAATCAAAAAAGTTCGTTTGAAGGATTTGTAGAACGCATTCAACGAAGCGTAGCCGCATGCAGTCATAATCTCCGAAATGGGCATTTGCGTGTACAGCAGCATTTGCTTGGCCTTCTCCATGCGCTTGTCGATCACATATTCCCGGAAACTCATGCCCGTGGCTCGATGCATGACATTTTGCAGCGTCTTTCCGGAAATCGACAACGCTTCCACCGCCAATGCCACGCTGAGATCCGGATTCTCCAAATTGTTGTTGACCCATTGCATCAGGCTTTCATCAAACTGGTCGTTATCCTTCTGCTTCAAGGTTTGCAGCGCATCGTACACTCGTTTCACGCAATCCTCCAGGCATGCAAAATTCTCGTCGGGATTCGCGCTGGCGTTGTAGCCGGGAAGTTCCTCCACGGGCCTCAAATACGCGCCCTCGATTGCAATCAAGGCGCCGCGATAACTGTAAAACACCTGTTGAACTTCCTGTTCGCTGACGCCGCCCGTCTGCCGCAAAAGCTCTCTGCTTTCCTGCACAACGCCCAGCGCAGACGCGAGTTCCCCATCCAACAGGCAATCGCGCATCTTGTCTGGATTGCAGGCAAAGGCATGCCCGTTCTGTCCGGAATTCGCCTGCGTTTCCATGAAAACCACGCTTCTGCTTTGCATGTGCAAATAAAACTGCATGCGCAAATACATGCCGTGGAACGCATGTAAATCCCGGGATTCTTCGCCAATGACAATCACCGCCTCATATCCCAGGCGCTGGTTGATGGCCTTGTACAAATTCCCGTAGCGCGTTTGCAGCATATCCCGGTCTTCATCCGGTTGAATCAGCAGCAGCTTGTCCTCCGCAAAGTGCACAATGCTGACTTCCGGCAAATAGTTTCGCGCCACTTCCTGCAATCGCAGTTGAAAATCCGAATACGCCAACGCAGACAGGCATTCTGCATTCTGGCACAACAGCAACACCATGCGATAACATTCCGGGAAATCCGGAAAGTATTGCCGAAACATCGCCAGCGAAGACTCCCTGCATCGTGAATTTCGCAGCATGCTGTCCAACAGGTTTTCCCGAATCAGCGTTTCCTGTTTTGCCAAAGACAATTGATTGGATTTCAGCTTTTTATCCGCCTGTTCAATGAACGCATTGATGTATCCATATCCGCTTTCACATTCCGAAACCTTCAGGTTCCATTCGGCCGTAGCGGCGTCCACCGCCTGCACAATATCATGGATGGGGCGGGCATTCTTTCTTGCATATAGCAGGGACAGCAACAACGTTACCGCCAAATACGCCGCCAATGCCGCAAACAGGCGGTTTCTGAACGCCAAAAGGCCTCGCGCGAACTCCGATTCCTGGATGCGGATTTCTGCGCGCAACCGATAGAAGGAACTGACCGCGGTCACGGAAGCGTAGTTTTTGTCTACATCGCCGCTTTCCAGCAACACCGTGCCGTCTTCCGTCCATAATGTCAGCTGCGTGTTGTCCATCAAATCCGGCAAAACCAATTGGGATTCTACTTCGCTTTGGGTAAGAACCGCAAAAAAGATGGTGCTCCATCGGGTGTTCAACGGAATGGACGTGGCAAAAACCAGGCACGACCCTTCCCAATTCTCCAACCGCAAATTCATGCCGTTGAATGAATACATGGAATCCAAAGATTTCACCCGATCGATCCATTCGTCATAGGTGTCGGAACCGGCCTCATACACGTAAACGCCGTAGAAATCGTCTGGCGAGAAATGCGACCGGTTTGGCGTAAGGATCATCTTGTTTTCAAAAATCAGGCCGCAATGCGTCGCAAACTGCATGCCGATGGTCGTAATGTCGTTGAACGCTTCCATCGCGCGCCAAAGCTTATATGCTTCCGCCGTCGTTGGTTCCACAATTTCGCTCTGAAAATAGGAAAGCGCGCGTATGTCTTGATCGGAATACAGCGTCTCTCCCAATTGCGTCAGCTTCAACAGTTCTCTGTCCAGCTGGTTTAACCCTTCCACCAAGACCTGTTCGTTGTATCGGATGGTGTTTTCCCGCAGTGTAGCCATGGTGCTGGCATAAAGCGGAATCAGAACGGCCATCAGAATCAGAGAAAAAGAAGCAAACATAAAGAAAAAACGGTTTCGAATCACAGACATTTTCTATCATTCCGCCTTGTCTCGCGTCCGCGATGATTGCATGCCGCGCAATCCGGCATTTTCGGTTTATTATACCTATTGATTATTTTACCACGAACATTTAACGCTCGCAAGCAAACACCCCCTCATTTTTCCTATATATGACGCTATTTACTTTGGAATTTTGGGCGATTTTATTTGAAAAATGCGTTTTTGCCTTCTTGGCCCATGTTTCCAATTCCAAATCCCATTTTGAGAATTGCGTAAATTTCCAAAAATATAGTATAATCAACACGCAAAGCGCGATGCGCACAATAAAAAACAGGAGGTATTCATCATGTTCAAACGATTCAAACGA
>JAQXRL010000127.1 GCA_029218505.1 Eubacteriales bacterium
GGAGAAATCCACGGTGCAAATCTCCATGTCGCTGGCGGGAACGCCGGAGGTTATGAGAAGGGGCGTATAGGATTCGTATGCATTTTCCACCATATATTCCGCAAACCGAAGCGCCCATTCCGGGTTTTCCGTATCCGCGTTTACGGCGACATAGACCAGCCCGCACAAGACATGGGTTTGCATGCCCGCTTCCAGCGGCAGCAGCCTGGAATTGGGCGGACAGAATTCGTCACCGGGCGAAAACAGTACGATGCTGGAATGTCCCCAGCCGTATTGCGCTTCCTCTTCCTGCTTTGGATAGGAGGTTTGGCTGAATTTGTCCAGCAGGCGGCGCAGAAGCGGCGTATCAAAGGCGTCCGGATCGCCCTCCGCCTGCCACCAGGCGCGATAGCTTTCCAGCAGCCCCCACAGCAGTTTCGTGCGGGAGGAAAACAGCATCTCGTCCTCCGCCAGCGGCGCGTCCCAGTTGTTCAGCAAATCCAGCAGCTCCATCCAGCTTTCGGGCATTTCCACGGAATATCGTTCCATCATTTCTTCGTTGCAGGAGAAGTTGGAATATCGCGTGTTGCACCGGATGGGGAGGACATAAGGCACGCCGTCCTTGCAGATCCCTTCCATGGCATAGGGATACAGGCTGGCGGCATATTCCCGCAGCGCCGGGGTGTCCAGCGGCAGAAGGCAGCCGGCCTCCACAAGATCGCGGACGTCAGGTGCGCCGGAAGACAAAGATACCACGTCCAATTTGCTGCGTCCGGCCAGCAGATCCTCTGCGGGTTCGCCGGGATTCGTGGGGTGGTACTCAACGATTGCATCCGCATTCTGAATTTCGAAGCCAGCGTCGGTGTATATATTGGTGGCAAGCGTGATGGTTTGCTTTGCGCCGCTTTCCGGCAGAACTCGCACCACATAGTTGTAGGCCATGGCGTAATAACTGCCGTCGTCCGCCAGAAGACCGTCGTAGGCCAGTTCGATGGGAACTCGCCCGATTTCCTCGGGTTCCGCCGTGGGATTGGACAGCGGCACCCGATACAGAATTTGCTCCCGATTCCAACAAAGCGAGTCCCGCGCAGCATTGGCGGCAAACCCGGTGGGGTACGAATAGGAACCGCCGTCCCATCCGGAGAACTCCGGTTGGGGAAGGCGGAAAAGCTCCGTGCAGGAGAGATCCTGCGCGTTCAACGCGGAGACAATGTATTCCCCGCGGAAGAGCTGGTAAATCAGAAGCCGGTGCTCGTCCAGGGGATACACCCCGAATTCCTCGCCGTCCAACGGCAGGGAATCTGCTTCGCCGGTATCCAGCCGCTGATACGTCAGTGGCAGCAGTCCGATGGAGGAATGCAGCGCCGCGCACAGTACACCGTCCGTGATGGCGGCGGACACGACGTTGGGCGACTGTTCGCTGCCCCAACTGTCGTTTACGAAATCTCCCCAGTTCAGGGTTGTTACCAGTGTGTGCTCCATGCCGTCTTCCCCAATGTTCAGCCGGTACAGCCCGATGGAAAGCACACGGGCGCCGCTGTTCTCCCATGTGTATACCTCCTCGATGGCATGGGGAACGCCGTCCCAGGATACCAGCGCCATGGTACTGCGGATGATTTTCATGTTGCCGCTCATGGTTTCGATTCTGGCGGGAAAAGACGAAATGTCCGTGCCGTCCAGGGGAACAACAAGGATCTGTTCCGATGTTTTTTCGTAAACATACAGTTCGCCGTCAACGAGAATCATGCTTTCGTAATACTGGGATACACCTCCCAGCAACTGCCGGTTTTCCGCCATTCCCGCGCAGGGAAGCATCAGGAGCATTGCCAAAAATAGCGCAACGCCGCGAAGATTTTTCCGCATGGTATTCCTCCCTTTTTTCGCAAGGTTCAAATTGCGAATATATTTCCCATATATTTCCATTATATTTCAAAAAAGAAATGCTGTCAACAAAAAATGGCGAATACCGCGACGGATATTCGCCAAAGTGGAGAGAATTTTCAAATATATTTGCGCATTTGGGACAGGGCGGCTTTTTCCAGGCGGGAAACCTGCGCCTGGGAGATGCCGATTTCCTGGGCGACCTCCATCTGGGTGCGGCCCTGGAAGAAGCGGCGCTGGATAATTCTGCGCTCCCGTTGTTGCAGGCGCTCCATGGCGTTGCGAATGGACAAATCCCGCACCCATTCCTCCTCGCTGACGCGGTCGTCCCGCACCTGATCCATGACATAGATGGCGTCCCCGCCATCCTGATAGATCGGGTCGAACAGGGAGATGGGATCCTGAATGGCTTCCAGGGCAAGCACCACGTCTTCTTCCGAAACCTCCAATTCCTGGGCGATTTCCGCAACGGTGGGCTCCTTGCCGTGGCGATAGGACAGCGTATCCCGGGCTTTCAGCGCTTTGTAGGCCGTATCCCGAAGGGATCTGGACACGCGAATGGGATTGTTGTCTCGCAAATAGCGCCGAATTTCGCCGATAATCATGGGCACCGCGTAGGTTGAGAATTTTACAGGCTGATCCGTGTCAAAATTGTCGATGGCCTTCATCAATCCAATGCAGCCCACCTGAAACAGATCGTCCGCGCTTTCGCCCCGATTGTGAAAGCGCTGGATGACGCTCAATACCAGCCGGAGGTTTCCCTGAATGAATTCGTGACGAGCCTGTTCGTCTCCTGCACGAATCTTTGGAAACAATGCGCGCATTTGCTCGTTTTTGAGCACGGGAAGGGTTGATGTGTCCACGCCGCAGATTTCCACCTTGCGCGGACGTTCCGTCCTGAGTGCCATAGATTCACCTCCAACACAGCAAAGTATTGCCAACGTGTCAAAGGTGTATTCACCGCGACCGGTTCGTCCGAGCATGGCCGGCGGGGCAGATCCCTGATAAATCTCACAAACGCAAAAATTCCTGCTGTTCAAATTGAATCGGCAGGAATTTTGCTTACTTCGTTCGCTTCAACGGCAAATTTTCGTCCCTTACGTCTGTGTAAGCTCCCTCATTTGCAGCCTTGCTTCCTATGCGCGCAGAAAACGGCGTCTTCGCAGGCAGCGAACCGGCGTCTACGCACAGCCATTCGGCATTGCGGATTTTATAATGCGCGCCC
>JAQXRL010000128.1 GCA_029218505.1 Eubacteriales bacterium
CAGCTGCTGTTGGATATTTTGTATATCGGGCTGCTGCTCGCGCTGTTCGCACTTGCAATTCTCACGGTGGTGCTGTCGCACATGCTGATCAAACCCATCCATCGCATCAGCGAAACCATGGGCGCGGTGGGCAGCGGAGAATTCGGCACGCATCTGGAGCTGCATCGAAAGGACGAAATTGGCATGTTGTCCCATCAGCTCAATCACATGTCTGATGAACTGCAGCGGTTGTTTGACGAAGCCGTCAGCAATCACACCATGTTTATCGAGGCCAAGCTGAACGCGCTGCAATCCCAGGTAAACCCGCATTTTCTGTATAATACGTTGGACAACGTCTACTGGATGAGCGAAATGCATCATGAACATGAAATCAGCCACATGATTGCTTCTTTATCGAAATTGTTCCGCTTGGCGTTGTCTACAGACAAAACCGGCATCTGGCCATTATCCAAGGAAATTGAGCACGTGCGCTGTTACATGGATATCTTAAACGTTCGCTTTCGCGATACGGTGGAATTTTCGTTTTTGCTGCAGGAGGGCCTGGAGAACATCAACGTTCCGTCGCTGATGCTGCAACCGCTCATTGAAAACGCCGTGCAGCATGGGATTCGGGACGTGGAACATGGAAAAGTGCAGGTGGATATTCATGCGGAGGGAGATAGGATGATCTATCGCGTGCTGGACAATGGCGTTGCCGACGCCGAGTACATCAATCATCTGATTCAGAACGGTCCCGAACCCGGTTCCCGAAAGGGCCAGGCTTTGAACAACCTGTATCAGCGGGTAACGCTTCGCTTCGGGCAAAACGCGGCTTTTTACTGTGTCAGCACGCCGGATGGCAGCCTGTTTGAATTGAATTTACCAATCGACGAAAAGGGGGCGCGGGCATGATTCGCCTGTTTCTTGTAGACGACGAAATGATGATTCGCCAGGGGATTCGCTATGCCATCCATTGGGAAGAAAACGGCATCGTCATATGCGGCGAGGCGGCAAACGGACGCGCCGCCTTGAGAAGCATGCCCACCTGCAATCCAGACATCGTGATCGCGGATATTCAAATGCCGCAAATGGACGGATTTAACTGTCTGGAAAAAGCGCGGGAAATTTTGCCTCACATCAAGGTGATCATTCTGACGGGCTACAGCAGCCATGATTATATGGCGCAGGCCATTCGCAGCGGCGCGTTCGACTATCTGGAAAAACCCGCGGAATCCCAGGAAATTCTGAACGCGGTGCTTCGGGCCAAGCGGCAGATTCATCTGGAGCAGGAGGATTCCCAGCGAAACGAAGACCTACGGCAGTTGCTGAACGCCACCAGCAACCTTTCCCGCGCATGGCTGATTCAGAATATTTTTACCAGTGGGTTGTTGGATGAGTTTTGCTGCCGCGTCGGAAAACTGTTGGATATGCCGTTGGGAGGGGATATTCGATATCACCTCATGCTGCTTCGGCCGGTTGGGGAAGCGATCTGGCCGATTCTCACGGCGCTGGCGGAGAAATTTCACACAAATATGCTTCGACATCTCGTTTCGTTTGGCCTGGTGGGCGGTTTTATGGACGCCGGCCTTTCCCGGCAGGAAATTGTTCGGCGCCTGGAGGAGATTCCCGGCTTAAACCACATGTGCGTCACGCCGGTTCTGATTGTGGAAAGCATCGACCCTTTGCGGCAGGGGCAGGAGGCATATGCCCTGGCGTCTGCCAAATTGGAGAAGTATTATCTGTACGAGCCGGGAAGCATCCTTTTTCTGGATATGTCAGAGAAAGAACCCGCTGCAGCGCCGCTGGATTATCCCGCATTTCTGGAACAAATCGAGCGCGCGGCACTGTGCGTTGAAAAAGGCCAGATGGAAGACGCGCTGGACATATGCGAAAGCACATTGGACATGCTGGTCGCTGCCCGTCCGGACAATCGCTCGTTTTTCTGCATGGTTCAGCACATGCTGTTCCATATGGCGCACGCGATGCATCGGGACGATCTGCTGGCACAGCTTTCGGAAACCGTTGCCGCAATGCCTTCCGTTGCAGCCATTCGCACGGAATTCCATCGCCTGATACAGCGGGAAAAAATGAGCGTCGCCGCGGAAAGCCCGCTTATTCAAAATGTCATGGCGTATATGAAAAAGCATTATGCCGAACCGCTGACCGTGGCGGATGTCGCCGGAATGTCGTTTCTGTCGCCGACGTATTTTGGCCGACTGTTCAAGCAGGAACTGAACATTAGTTTCAAAAATTATCTGACGATCCTGCGCATTCAGGAAGCAAAGCGCTTGCTGCGGGATACGAACATGCGCAATTACGAAATCGCCACGAGGATTGGCTTTACCAGTTACAAACTGTTCGCGCTGTCGTTTCAGAAGACTACGGGGATGTCTGCCAACGAATATCGCGCGAAATGCCGCAAAATTTGACGCGAGTTTTGCGGCAGGGAGGTTTGACGGGCGCATTGCTGCTTCGGCGGACGTGACGATGAGCTGTATTGGCAGAAGGACAGGATGCGGCGCGACGGCTTCCGACGCTGCTTTTCCGGGGTGAAAGCATGAAAAGGATGTGCAGGAAATGTTTTGCCGCAAGAAAATGGATTGTGTTCGTCGTCCATGGATTCGTCCTCTCGCATGGATGCCAAAATGCAAAAAAGGACTTCCGAATTTGTAAATTCGGAAGTCCTTCCGGGGGTTATGCGGTGAAATTCGCGTAGTAATCGACGTAGTAACCAAGGTATTCCTCATAGCCCAGATCCTTCAGCCCGGAGAAATACTTTTCAAGATTTTCCTCGGTCAGTTCCGTCGCGCCGGTAACAAACTTTGCGGTTTCGTTTTCCACATAGGCGTTGATGACAGACTTCAGTTCTACCACGCGTTCGTTGACCTCCGCGGAGAAGAACACGTTGTTTGGATATCCTTCGGTGTAGTATGGCTTTTGATTGGCTACCATGGTGGCATAATGGCGGAAATCCAAACTGTCCAGAGACCAGACGCGCTGATAGTCCGCTTCTGCGTAAGCTGCAACATCTTCAAAGAATGTGCGGTAATCGCCAAACTGAACGCCCGTAAACAGCATGATGCGCTGCTGGCGATAGGGGTTTTCCATTCCGCCGTAACGATCTTCGGTATCGTTCAGAATTTCGGGATAAACAATCCAGTTGGCCTCGTCGTCCCAATACCAGCCTTCCGTATATCCTTCATACATATATTCTTCATCGGTGGTCATAGGACCATAGAATGCCAGCACCAGGCCGGTCTTGTTGAAGAAGAAGTCGGCCAATTTGCAGCACAATTCCGGATACTTGGTTTCCGCATTGATGGTCCAACGGTTGCAAGTCAGCGCGCCCATGTTGGCGGGCCAGATCAACGTGTCGTTTACCTCGCTGGTCAAGGGCTTGGGGGAATCCCAGTCCATGAACACCGCCGGATTGGCGCTCCAGGGTGCGCTGGTATAGATGCCTGCGGTGCCGCTGGCCACATAACCATTGACGTCCGTGCTGGTCAGCGTGTAAAAGTCATGCGACATGAGGCCTTCGCTGTACAATGTAGACATGGCCTTCAGGAAAACCGGGTAAGCTTCCTCGTCGCCATAGGGGAATACCACATTGCCGTTGCGCAAGCCGACGCTCAAGCCCTTTGCGTCGCTGGTAACAAAGCCGCAAGCGGTCAGCAAAATCAGGCAGGGATTGTAGGCATTATAGCCGCCAGAGAAAGCGATGCCTTCCGGGTGCGCTTTCTGGAAAGCACGCATCAGGTAGATGAACTCGTCCAGCGTGGCGGGCATTTCCGTTACGCCCAGCTCTTGCATCCATTTGCTGTGAATATGGATGCCGCTGTTGCGGGTCTCATCCTCCGGGTCCGCAATGCCGCCCAGGGAATAGATGTGGCCGTCCGGCGCAGTAATGGCGTCCTTCCATTCGGGGTGCTCGTCGTAAATGGCCTTCAGATTGGGCATGTATTCATCGATGTATTCGTCAATCTTCAGGAACATGCCTTCTTCCTGGCCGTAGGTAACGATGTCTGCGGTGGTAATGCCCACGTTGATCATGATGTCCGGGAAATCGCCCGTGGACAGGGCCAGATTCTTGTACTCTGCGCCATCTGCCACTTGCTCCACGTTGACCTTGATGTTGTGCTCTTCCTCAAAGTATTTCCACAGCCAGATTTCGTCGGCATCGCCCTGCGTTGCGGCCTGTTGAATGACAACGTTGATTTCCTGGGGTTGATCTTCAAACACCATGGGAGAATCAACGCCATTGCTGTTCACATTCAGGTACGCGGGCGCGTCGGCAAATGCGGTTGCCGTCATGCAAAGGCAGAGCACGAGCGTCAGTAGAAGTGTACAGGTCTTTCTCATGAGAAAATCCTCCTTTTTTTATCGGAAGCGGGGTTGACCGCCTCTCATCCTTTGACTGCGCCGATCATGACGCCCTTCACGAAGTATTTTTGGACAAACGGGTAAGCGCACAGAAGCGGCGCGGCACTGATGAAGATCAGCGCATATTTCATCGCTTCCGCCATGTATGCCTTGCGTGCAGCAGTGGCCATTGCTTCGGCGTCGCCGTCAAGCGCGGCGTTGACCAGCGCCATTTCGTTGGAGATTAAGATGTTGCGCAATACCAACTGCAGCGGATACAACTTGGATGTTCTCAGATACAAGAGCGCATTGTAGTATCCGTTCCAATGGCCTACCGCATAAAACAGCGCCATGACCGCCATGATCGGCGTGGCCAGAGGCAACGCGATGCGGAAGAACATGTAATAATCGTTTGCGCCGTCGATGGACGCGGCTTCATACAGCGCTTCTGGAATCGTTCCCGAAAAGAACTGCCTGGTGACGATCAGGTTCCAGCAACTGACGCCTGCGCCGAGAATCATTACCCACGGCGAGTTAATCAACCCCAGATGCTTGATGACCAGATAGGTGGGAATCATTCCGCCGCTGAAATACATGGTAATGAAAAAGTAAGCAGCCAGCAGATTGCGCCCCGGCAGATGCTTTTTGGTCAGCACATATGCCGCCGGAATGGTCAGCACCAGGTTGTACATCGTGCCAAACACCGTGTAAATCAAAGAATTGCGATATCCGATCCAGATGGCGTCCTCTTTGAACACATTGGCATACGCCGTCAGCGTCAGCCCCTTGGGCCAGAAAAACACGTTTCCGTTGACCACCTCGTAGGGCTCCGATACGGATGCGATCAGCACAAAATACAGCGGATACAGAAAGATCAACGTCAGCAAAAACAACAGGACGCCGTTGATGAAGTCAAACCAGAAATCATCGCTTTTTTTCATCTTTCTGATACCTCCTCACCAAAGTCCTATGCCGCTGATGCGTTTGGAGGCGGTGTTTACCAACAGAATGAACACCACATTGACGAAATTGTTGAACAATCCGATGGCGCTGGCATAGCTCAGCTGGCCGTTTTCAATGCCCATTTCGTATACAAACGTGGAAAGCACCCGGGAAGCCTCAAGGTTCAAGGAATTCTGGAGCAGGAACACTTTTTCAAAGCCCACGGAAAGCACGCGTCCTGTGCTCAGAATCAGCATGGTAATGATCGTTGGCAAGATGCCGGGAAAGACCACATGCGCAATGATC
>JAQXRL010000129.1 GCA_029218505.1 Eubacteriales bacterium
CAGCACCGCATAGATGGTCGGCCGAACCTTGCCCGCCTCCACCATGGGCCATACATCCCGCACCAGCGAAGCCAAAATTTCTGCTTTCATTTGCGGCGTACGGCTGCGCAGCGTATTGCCAATGATGCGCAGCGCCCGCACATACATGGTCTTCAGGTTCACCTGGGTCATATCGCCCGCCAGGGTTGCAATCATAATCCATCGCCCGCCGCGCTGCATATACGGCAAGCACTTGCCAGCCATGTCCCCGCCAAGGCAGTCGATGGCCAAATCCACGCCATGTCCCGCGTCCAATTCCTCTTTCAGCGCCATGGAAACGTCCTCGCGCCCGGTGACAATCACGCGATCCGCATGCAAATGCTCGATGGAAGCCGCGATTTCGTCGGTAAGCACCGTGGTGATGACCCGCAAGCCAAACGCCTTCGCCATGGGAATTACAACGCTGGCCAATCCGCTGGCGCCTGCGTTCATCAGCAGCGTCTCGCCCTTCTTTGCGTTGCCCTCTATGAACAGGTTCAGATATGCGGTGGCAAAAGCTTCCGGCATGGCCGCCGCTTCCACCAACGTCATTCCTTTGGGAATGGGCATCAGCATATCGTAACGCACCGCGGCATATTCCGCGTATCCGCCGCCGCCCAACAACGCGCATACCTGCTCCCCGACCTTGCAATGCTGCGCCGCTTCGCTGCCAACCGCCACGATTTCGCCGGCAATCTCCAGTCCCATCCATTCCGGACATCCCGGAGGCGGCGGATAATCTCCCGCGCGCTGCATCAAATCCGCGCGGTTTAACGCCGCCGCATAAATTTTCACCAAAACCTCGTCCTCATGAATTTGCGGATCCGGCACTTCGCTCCATGTAAGCTCCCGATTTTTTCCGACCAATATCGCTTTCATACTTCTTTCACGCTCCTAATTCGCAGATTGATAAAACCTATCACCATTATCATATAGAAATTCCGGAGCGAAGTCAAATATTTTGTTGCACATTCCGCAACAAAAGCAAAACCGTTGCATTATTGGCAACGGTTTTGCAAATACGGGAAATCAAAATGTCCATTCGGGATCGCGAGAAAGCGCGATCCTGCGGCTGTCGCGGGTAATTTTCCCGCTGGCGTCCTTCATGCAATGCAGAATATGGGAAAAGTTTTCCGGATTTTCCCGGTAATCGCTCCATCCGGTAATGCCCAGGCAATACTTGGGCATATCGTCGTCATCGCAAAACACGGGAACCGCAATGCAATATGCGCGATCGGAATACTCCGCAAGGTTCAGCGCATATCCGTTTTTCCGGATTTCCGCCAATTGCGCCAGCAACGCTTCCCGGTCCACAATGGTATTTTCGGTATAAGCGACCCGTTCCATGCTATCCAGCCATTCTATCGCCTGTTTTTGAGGCATAAATGCCAAAATCGTCTTGCCAATGGCGCTGCAATACATGGGCTTTGTGGTTCCGGGAATGTCCACATCGCTTCCTTCCCGACTGCGCGTGCTCTGGATCTGATCGATAATAAAAATATGTCTGCCATCGATCATGCACAACCTTGCCGTGGCCCCGGTCAACTGTGCCATTTCGCACAGTGTAGGCCGGGAGATCTGCATAATGCGGTTGTTCAACACGACGTTGTGGCTCAATTGCAGCGTACCGCTGCTGATGTGGTATTTTGCGTTAGCGGCGCTTTTCGCCACCATGCCGTGCCCTTCAAACGTCTTTAGAATTCTGGACACCGTTCCTTTGTCCAGCGAAAAGGCCGCGGCAATTTCCGTAACGCCCGCGCTCTTGCGTTTTGACAAGTATTCCAAAATAGATAGCGCGCGATCCAGCGATTTCATCAACTTTCCTGCGCCTCCCTTCGAAGCTGCGGATTCATTATACAGGATTTTCGTTCAAACTACAAGCAAAAAACACGTTTCGCCAAAGCACACGCATGACGCGCAATCCTGCATCCGAAGAGAGTATGTCCGGACAACATCCGCCGCCATGGAGACCGTCAAAGAGACTCCATTCGCCTTGTTTCGGAATCTTCGCAAAACGCTTCCGCGCGAGTTATCTCTCGATATTTGGCCGGCGTAATGCCTGTTTGCGCTTTGAACACCTTGATAAAATGCGATATATTCGCATATCCCACCAAGGGGCACACGTCCGCCACCCGCATGTTCTCTTCCGCCAGAAGCTGTTTTGCCCGATCCACGCGCAATGCGGTGACGTATTCCTTGTAGCTTTCGCCTGTCTCCCGCTTGACAATCCTGCTTACATGACCGCTGCTGATGCCAAAGTGTTCTCCCACGCGTTCCAGACTCATATCATACTCCGCGCAATGTTCGGCAATATAGGGCAACATTTTTCCCGCCAAACCGGTGTTTTCTTCTTTCTGTTCTTCGGAATACGCTTGCGCCGTCTGGGTAATGATTTTCTCCATGCGTTCCATCATCATGGCGGAATTTTCCGCGTCCAGCAAGGCCTCCACACAGCCCTGCAGTCTGCCGCCGGCTTGCTCTCGCGTTGCACGCAATAAATCCGTCGCCGCATCCAGCAATCGATATCGCAGATCCGCTTCGCCGGCAGTCTCTTCCGCCAATTTTTGCGCAAATTTCCGAAACAAGTTCTTTGCCTTCCCGGGATCGCCTTCTTCCATTGCGGCCAGAATTTCATCGATGCTCTCGCAGTTTTCAAAAGCAGCCTCCCCATGGGATTTTCGGTTCAGCAGGCTGCGATACATCAAATGCGTTTCGGAAAGGTCCCGATACACAGGGCTTTGGCAAACCTCCACCGCGCCGCGCGGGTCTCCGAAATCCAAAAGGTTTTCCAGCATTTCCCGCACGTTGGTCACGGACTCCTCTTTTTCCGCGCTGATAAACACATGCAAACAATTTTCGCGCTCTCCGGAAATGCAATATACGCCGCAGTTTTCGTCCGACAACTGCTCAATGTGTTCCCAAAGGTGTTCCGGCAGTTTCCTCTTGCTCACCAGCCGGACAATGCCAAAGCAGGAATATAGCCTGGTGTCCGCTGCCTTCAGGCGGCTTTCCAAATCCTCCGTATATTCTCCTGTGAGCAATCGGCCCAAAAACTGCCTGCGCAACATGGACATTTGCGCCTGGATGCGCAAAAGATACCGCATGCTCTGTTCCCGGGATGCGCGCAACAATTCATCCAATTCGCCCATGTCCATGATGCGCGCCCGTTTGTCCGGAGCATATTTGCGGAACACTTGCTGAATGGGGGCATATCGGGAATATCCCAAACCCGACGCCAACGCCAGCAACAGCAAAAAGCACAGCACAAACAGAGACACATTCAAATAGTTCATCCATTCCGCATGAGGAAACAACGTATCCGCGTCTACGACAAGCGACAAATGGAGATCATCCAAATCTGCGGATAGCGCCACAGTCTTTCCCGCAGGTTTCTCTTCAAAGGCGTCCAGCATGCGCGTTCCGTTGACATCCAGCAAAACATGCCCGTTCATTCCTCCGGAAACCAATTCCAGGCGGGCGAAGAGCATGCTCGGCTGAATCACAAACCCCAACACCGCGCTGCCTTGCTCAACGGAGGATCTTCCATATGGATACACCGGAAACAGCGCATAAATCGAGTTCCCTTCCCGCAGAATGCGTGCGCCTTCCATGTCATCCAATTGTTCCGCCCGCAATTTCATTTGTCCCAAAAACACGGATTTGTCCGTAGTGTTGCCTGCGGACCGAAACACAATATCCATGCCATGATAGTATAAAAAGAACTCTGACGCAACCTGAACATAGCCCTCATAACTGGCCAGCGCTTCCAACAGTTCGATTTCCAACACTTTATTTTTTCCAAAATAGTGCGGCTTGAACACCAGTTGATTGGAAACATACAGGGACACCGTGTGCATTGCTTCCCGCTGGTTGTCAAAGTCCTCCAAAGCAATGCGCAGCCGCTCCTGGATATTGGCAGAGGCGCTGGCGCGCATGCTGCGGTAGGAAGCGTTGAACATGAAAATTCCAATGATTGCGCAAGCGACAATCGCAACGCCGCAATAGGATACCAGATAGCTTGTCAGCAAAGACCAATGTTTTTTGTTCATGCGCAGCGCTTCCTTTTTCTAAGATTCCGGGAATGCACGTCAGCGCGCAGGCGTCAAAACGCCCGCGCGCAATTGCTATTCAGAAACAGAGTTCCCGTACGAATCATTCCGCATAGAAATAATCCGTATAAAATTTCAAATACTCCTGATAGCCCAAATCATCCAATTCGTTGAAATACGCATCCAATTCGCTCAGATCGCGGGCGCCGGTAATGAACTTCGCGCTTTCGGATTCCGCGTGGGTGTTCAGCACCGCCTTCAAGTCCGTAATTCTCGCATTGGCGGCCTCGTCGAAGTACACCACTGCCGGATACCCTGTAACGGTATACGGAATGATGTTTTCCTTCACGGAAGCGCGATAATGCGCGTCCGGATCTGCCAGGTCAAAGGAAATATCCGTAGAATACTCCATGCCCAGATACGCCCTTGCGCCATACATGCCTGCCCGCGCAGCCAGCTGCGCCGCACCGAATCCTACCGAGGACAAAGCGCCAATTTTTG
>JAQXRL010000130.1 GCA_029218505.1 Eubacteriales bacterium
CTTTTTCATGCATCTCTCCCCTCCTCCGCTTCCACTATAACAAAATCTTGGAAAAATAGCAACAAAAAACAGCCGGTTTCTCGCGAAACAGGCAGTATGGCAGGGGCAGAAGGACTCGAACCCTCAACAAAGGTTTTGGAGACCCACGTGTTACCATTACACCATGCCCCTTTATTTCTGGAACGAGAAATATTATACCTGAAATCGGAAGGTTTGTCAATAGTCTATCTGGAATTTTCATTGAGAAAGCATCGAAAAATGAATCTTCTGTCGAACAAAGTATTTCTTTCGCGCGTTATGTATGGTATAATGTGCGGTGTGAAGGATGAATGTGGAATCGGCAAATGGAGTTTTGCCGTCAGCGTGCGGTTATGCTTGAAGGAAAATAGAGTGGTTGAAATGGAGGAGACACACGCATGGAAAGACTGGATCCGCCTTATTTGGGCGTGGCGTACTATCCGGAAGACTGGCCGGAAGAAGAGATGGATCGGGATATTCCGCGCATGCGGGAAATGGGCGTGCGCGTAGCGCGCATTGGAGAATTTGCGTGGCATCGCATGGAAGAGCATCCCATGGAGTACAATTTTGCATTTTTTCATAAAGTAGTGGAAAAATTGGCCGCGGCAGGAATTGGCGTGGTCATGTGTACGCCAACGGCAACGCCGCCGCGCTGGTTGTGCAAACAATATCCCGATGTGCTGCAGGAAATGGAATCCGGCAGACAGAATTTGCATGGCGGCAGGCGCCATTGTTGTTCCAACAATTTGCATTATCGGGAATACAGCATGCGCATTGTGGAGAAATTGGGCCAAGAATTTGGGGATGATCCCGCGATTGTGGGTTGGCAAATCGACAACGAAATCTATACGGGCGACATGGGCTGTTTCTGTCCGGAATGTCAGGCGAGATTTCGGCAACAGCTTCGGCGGCAATTCCAAAATATCGATGCGTTGAACGAAGCGTGGAACCTGAATGTGTTCAGCCAATGGTATGATGACTTTGACGATATTCCCGCGCCCAGGGATGCCTGGCACAATCCGCATCTGAAAATGGCATGGAGAATCTTCCAAAATGATTCGCACATTGCTTTTGTGCGGGATCAGGCGGAAATTCTGCATCGATATACAAAAGCGCCCGTTGGCACGGACACCATGCCGTTTCACGCCATGGATTACCGCCGCATGACGGAAGCGGTGGATATTGTGGAGTTCAATCATTACAATACAAAGGACAACCTGCATGCGTGCAGTTTTTGGTTTGACTATTTGCGCACGCTGAAGGAGCGCCCGTTCTGGAACACGGAAACGTCCACATGCTGGAATGGCAGTACGTGCATCAGTCAAACATTGAAGCCGGACGGATTTTGCCGGGTGAATTCCTGGCTGCCCATTGCGTTGGGCGGCGAAGCAAACATGTACTGGCTGTGGCGCACCCATTGGGCAGGGCATGAGTTGATGCATGGTTCTGTGCTGGACACCAGCGGACGCGATATGCACATTGTGGACGAGGTGCGCCAGGTTGCCAGGGAGTATGCTTTGGCGGCAAAATTCCTTCGTGGAACCCGCGTGAAAGCAGATTTGGCCATTCATTTTTCCTCGCTGAACTGCAACATGAACGCGTTTCAGCCGGTGGTGGAGGGCCTGGACTGCGAAGATGTGGTGCGGGAACGATGGTATCGTCCGGCGGTAGACAAGGGGCTTCGCCCGGAAGTCATTGATGCGGCGCAGCCTTTGGACGGATACAGGCTGGTGATTTCGCCGATGATGATGACGTTGGAGGAGCACAACCTGGCAGCCCGCATGATCGATTGGGTAAAAAATGGCGGAACCTGGGTGGTTGGGCCGCTGAGCGATGTGCGCGACAAAAACGGAGCGCGGTATCGTGATCGCTTTTATGGAATGCTGGAAGAGATGACGGGTTTGCGCTGGTGCTACGGAGTTCCGGACCTGGAAGGCGATGTTCGCGCCCAATGGAAAGACGGGACGCCGTTCAAGGGCGAAATGTGGTTTGAAATGCTGGAGGACTGTGGCGAGGATGCGCTGGTGCGCGCCACGGCCGGATACAGCGCCTTTGTCGGAAAGGCGATTGTGGCAAAACGGCAGGTTGGCAAGGGCTGCGTCATTTTGGTGGGCGCGATTCCCTCGGCGCAGGACGCGGGAAGAATTTTAGAGATTGCCTGCCGGCAGAGTGATGTTGCGCCCAGAGCTGTGGAAGGACAGGTGATGGTATCGCCAAGAGAAGGGCAGGCGGGCCGCGGCGTAATCCTGGTGGAATATGGCCATGGCGAAGCCGCATACACCCTGGAGGAGCCGATGACGGATTTGCTTTCCGGACGTGTGCTGAATGGAAAAATCCTGCTCAAACCCTACGATGTGCTGGTGCTGCAGGCATAGGGCAGGGAAGTCATCACCGCCTGCTGAACGGGCGGTTTGACCAAGCCCGATTTGTCCTCTGAAGAGGGCGTGTCCATCAAACTCTTCGCTTCAAGAATCCCCTTTTTGGTGATTCTTTTTTCGCGTAAGGCAGGGCAGACAGGAGGTGAAAGGAAATGGACGAGATGTCCAATGCGGCAGAAATCATCGAAAAGCTAGCGCGCGAAAGCGAACGCAAAGCGATCGAGATCGAAGCGCTCAAGCGCCGAATTTCGGAGCTTGAACAAGAACTAGCCGAGAAAGGCTAAGAAAAGCCCTCCGGACATAAGCGCACGAACGCTGCCCGGAGGGAACACCCAGGAACATGGCAACCCGCTGCCGTGTTCCTCATTATAG
>JAQXRL010000131.1 GCA_029218505.1 Eubacteriales bacterium
GAAATCGAGACGTATCTTGCCGAGACGGTGCAGACGGCGTTGGAGATGTATGAACCGGATCCTACGCTGGTGCGCGACACAATTGATATGTGGTTGAGGCGCTATGAGATGAAATATGCATATGCGCCGATGACCGCAGCACGGGAAGCCATTGCGCTTTCCGGAAGCCTGCAGGAAGCGCTGAATGTGTTCAAAAATGCCATTTCGCAGTTGCTGCCTACGGCGGATAGCATTAGCTATGCGTTGTCCGAAGCGGTAAAGTATATGAGCGAACATCTGAACGATCCGGAACTCAGCCTTGGCGATGTGGCAAGGCATGTATCTATGAGTTCTGGCTATCTGTCAAAACGCTTTAGCGATGAAACCGGAAAATCCTATCAGCAGGTTCTTACAAAGCTACGCATGGAAAAAGCCGTGCAGCTTTTAAGAGAGAAGCGCATGCTTGTATACGAAGTGGCAGAACAATGCGGTTTTACCAACTACAGGAGTTTTGCCAAGGCGTTCGCCAATTATTACGGAAAGAAGCCGAAGAGTTTTCAATGAAACGGGGAATCGCTGTGCGTATCGGACATTCATTGTGCTTTAAAACGGGAATTGCCGTGTTCTTGGTTTCGCTTATCTTTTTTTCTATACTCTTCGGTGTCATGTTTGGGCAAGCGGTGCAATTGCTTCGGGAACAGACGATCGTCAATACAGGCGTGTCGTTGGAAATGGTGAAACAATATCTGACGCTTGTGCTGGAAAATGAGATGGCGGCAATGTACGCCTTTGACACAGAGGAATTGGCATCCATCGAAAATGAACTGCAGGGCGAGGAATACTTAAAGCGGGAATATACCGGCAATTTAAGCACCATGCGTATGCTCATTCGCGACGGTGAAGTGTTGGCCATCGATTCTCCGTCGTGGCTGTATGGGATCCACGTGGATACTTCCATGTACAAGGCGCTTTCCCGAAGAGGGCGCACGGTTGTTACCGAACCGTATTATTCAAAACTTTCCGCATATCGCGTCGTTGCGATGATCCGTTCTGTCATCAACCATGAAACGAATTGCGAGGATCTAATTGTCAGCGAGATCAATACGAATTATCTTTTTTCCTATATTTCCAATTATCTTCCGTCCGGACAGGCGCTCGTGGTGCTGAACGCAACGGGAGATACGGTATGTTTCGATCCCTATAACCGGATCCTCGATAAGGAAAACGTTGCTTCTTCCGGCTTGCTGGAACTGCCAAGCGCGCTAAAAAGCAGTTTGTTTTTGTCCAACGACGGGGCAACGGAATTGGAAGCCGGCAACCACCGCTATATTGTTCAAAGACTGCGCCATCAAAACGGATGGCAGTTTTATCTGCTCATCGACGCTGATTCTTTCAATGAGCAACTCAATGGTCGCGTGCAGGTTTTTTGGATCATTGCCACGTTCGCTGTTTTGGTATTGATTGTCATGAGCGTGCTGCTCAGCGTAAGCCTGCTGTATCCGGTTCGGAAACTGGCAAAACAGTTTGATGAAATGTCAGGAATGGATTCGGCGGTAATCAAAGGAAAATGGCGGCAGGATGAAATTGGGATTCTGAAAAGCAGCTTTAATCGGTTGATTATGCGGTTGTCTGTCTCCAATGAGGCGCATATGCAGGCGGAGAAAGAAAAAAATCAGCTGGCGTACAGCGTGTTACAAAGCCAGATTCAGCCCCATTTTTTGTTCAACATTCACGGCTGTTGTCAATCCCTGATGAAAGAGGGGCGCTATGAGGACGCAGAGCGCATCTTGAGCAGCTTTGACAGCTTGCTCAGAATGAGTTTTAGCAAGGAGCAGACAATTCCTCTGGAAAAGGAGATCGCGCTGTGCGAACAGTATGTTCTGATCAATAAAATTCGGTTTGGCGACACATTTGAGTTCCTTTGTTCAGGATGGGAACCGCTAAAGGACGTTCTCGTTCCAAAGCTGTTGATTCAGCCCGTGCTGGAAAATGCGCTGTTTCACGGACTTCTCGGGCTGCGACACAAGGGAATCATCAGCCTGACCGTTATGTCCACGCAAGACGAGATGCATATCATCGTGGAAGACAATGGATGTGGAATTCCGGAGGAAAAGCTCAAACTGATCCGCGAAGGCCAGCAGGGCGCGCTGAGCGGCACGCACGGAATGGTATCCATTGGTTTGGACAACGTTACCCATCGTGTGAAATCCTTTTTTGGGGAAGGAAGCGATGTGTGGATTGCCTCCCGTGACGGAATCGGCACAACTGTGGAGATTGTCGCCCGGCTGTCCGGCGAAGCGAAACCGCAAACATCATCGGATGAATGACAAAATCATGGTTTGGATGCATTTTTATTTACATGTTGATTTGGTATACTTCACATAAAGGATGTGAAGTATATGGCATTTATCCCGGAAAACAACCAAAAGAAAGGCTTGGGGCGCAGAATATGGGAACAAAAACCGTTCCTGATCATGATGCTGCCAGGCTTTCTTTACTACATTGTGTACAAATACGCCCCCATTATCATGGGCGTGATGACCTCTGTCGTGGATTACAATATCCGAAAAGGTCTGTTTGCTAGCAAACTGCTGAATCCATGGTATAAGAACTATCAATTTTTTTTCCATTCGCCGTATTTTTCCCAGTTGTTGAGTAATACGCTGTTGATCAGCCTTGCCAAGATGATGATCGGCATGCCGCTTGCGGTTTTGCTGGCTGTTTTCCTGTTTGAGTGTAAGAATCTCAAGGTACGTCGCGCCGTTCAAACCATTACCTATATGCCCAACTTTCTGTCATGGGTTGTTATATACGGAATGTGCTTTGGCTTGCTGTCGGAGAGCAATGGCCTTGTCAATGGCATAATCCGTTCCGTTACCGGGTCGAGCGTCCCGTTCTTTACCTCTCCCGGCATCTTTCGGGGGCTTGTCATTGGTTCCGACATATGGAAAACGACCGGTTGGTCGGCGATTATTTACATGGCGGCCATTTCCGGCATAGATCCTTGCCTGTATGAGGCGGCATGCATTGATGGCGCAGGCAGAGTGCGTTCTATTATCCATGTCACGATTCCTTGCATTATGCCTGTGGTAGTCATTTCATTGATCTTGCGCTGCGGATCTATTCTGGACGCAGGGTTCGATCAGATCTTTGTAATGTACAATCCGGCGGTTCGATCCACGGTGGATATTATTGATACCTGGGTATATCGCACCGGCCTTGAGCAGTTGAACATTTCGTTGTCCAGCGCGGTGGGATTGTTCAAATCGTTTGTTAGCATGCTGCTGGTGGTGTTTGTCAACACGCTTGCACGACGTTGGGGAGGGGCAATATGGTGAAGAAACGGTTTGTCTCAACGGGAGATCGCGTGTTTTCCGGCTTTGTGTATGGTGTTCTGATTCTTTTTGGACTTGTATGCCTGTTCCCAATGATGTATGTCATCTCCATTTCGCTTACGCCCTATGAGGAATACTTGCGGCATGGGGGAATGGTGTTTTTTCCACAAAAAGTGACGCTGGATGCATATCGGGAATTTTGGAACGAGCCGTATCTTGCCGAGTGTTTTACGGTCACGGTTCTGCAAACTGTGTTGGGCACTGCCGTCAACATTGCGCTTACCGTCCTGATGGCCTATCCTCTTGCAAAAACGGATTTGGTGTTTCGCAAATTTTTTACGATTTTTACCCTGATTCCCATGCTGATTGGCGGAGGCTTAATCCCCACATATCTGGTTGTCAAAAGCACCGGACTCACCGATTCGATCTGGTGTTACATTCTGCCAGGCGCAATCTGGTCGTATGTGTTGTTGATTACCCGAGCGTTCTTTTCACAGATTGACAAGAGCCTGCATGAAGCGGCCCGAATTGACGGCGCTGCGGAATGGACGGTGCTTTTCAAAATTGTGCTGCCGGTTTCCACGCCGATCCTGGCGACCATCGGGTTAATGTACGGCGTAGGCCATTGGAACGAGTATTTTGCCAGCATCATGTATATCAACAAGCCCGAAATGCGTACGTTGCAGGTAATTCTTCGCGAAGTTCTGAATCGCAGCACGGAATTGTCTGTGGATGTGGTTGTTCCGGCAAAAACGCTGCAGATGGCCGGCGTGGTGTTTGCATCGGTGCCTGTGATCATCGTCTATCCGTTTCTTCAGAAATATTTCACTCAGGGAATAATGCTGGGCGCCATCAAGGGATAGAACCACCGGAATGATGCCTACATGGTAGGATCATATAATCATTTTGAAGGAGGACCTGTTATGTTCAAGCGCAACCTTTTCGCCCTGCTGTTGGTAGTGGCCCTGCTCGCGCCCATGAGCGCCGTCTACGCCGAGGATGCAGAACCCATTACCATCCATATCTACGGGATCGGCGCCACGTTGCCCGAGGATGACCCGGTGATTCCTGAATTGGAAAAACGCCTGGGAATTGACATTGTCATTGATGCGGCTTCAAGCGGCACCTCGGACGAAGCCGGTTTAATGACGCGCATTGCCGGCGGCGATATCCCGGATGTCTTCAAGGTAAACAACATCAACTCCCTGAGCACCTATTACAAGTACGGCGTGCTGTTGAACCTCAGCGATTATATGGACATGATGCCCAATATTGCCGCTACGTTCCAGGATACTGACTGGGCCCGTCTCACCTTCGACGGTGGAATCTACGGAATTCCGCGCCGTGCCGAGGTCAACTATATGGCGAACTATATTCGCTACGACTGGCTGGAAAAGCTAGGAATGGAATGCCCCACAACGTTTGACGAATTGTATGATTTGTGCGAGGCCATTCGTGACGGTGACCTGGACGGCCACG